>WRBR01000006.1 GCA_009784425.1 Coriobacteriia bacterium
CTTCAAAATCTTTTTTGGGTAAGAAAGGCGGGTGCACCAGCACTTCTGCTTGAAAAGTATAAAGTGAGGGCGGCTTCGCCGCCCAAAGAGTGTCGCACGCTTGCGCGTGCGCGCGGCGGAATACTAAGGTTCCGCCGCATGACTTGATAGGGTCGCGCTTAGCGCGACGGCTGAGCTGCAAATCTCCGTGCCAGACCTATTGCAAGGTAACTTGTGCTGGCGGTGGCTTTGTGCAAACACGCGGGGAGCGAAGTGGGCTTATTTCTAATTGACGCTTTACTAAGATAAGCGGTGTCTAGTAAAGGTACTATCGCGCTGTATTTAGTACTTTTTTGTGCTGTAGTGAGTCACGGGTTTGGCACGGGCTTTCTGTTGAGGATCTTCAGTTTTGAGAATCCAAAGAGTTTACTGAGCCCCACTTGGATTTCTTCGCCTTTCAGGAGTGCGTGGCTATGTACGCTGATGTTTTCATCAGAGTAAGAGTCATAGTCATCGGGTTGGCCACTCGCGCCGATGATGATTTTGGGTACAAGGACCTGCACCCCAGGCTTACCTCAACAACCGCCCAGGGTCTCATAACCAGCCGTCAGGCTCACCACACCACCCTTTTTGACGATGTAATCCTTGGCTTCTTCAGAAAAAGTAATACCCATCCTTGCCTCCTTACTCCGCAATAGTGATGATGTCCTCGCGGTAGCTTGCTTCTACCTTCTTGCCGGGTGGCACCACCAAAAAACGCTCGTTGTCCCAATTGCCCGCAATAAAGCTGCGGAGCAGAGAGCTGTCTCCTTCAAACTCTTCCAGCGTCCACCCCAGCTCTTCAGCGCACTTTCTGGAGAGCTCGTCGTGAAAACGTGTGAACTCCTCGCCGGCAAACTCAGGCCAGTTTATCTTGCCTAAACGCGTGTAGTTCTCTTGCCACTCCTCATAAATGCTAACCAACTCTTCTGCGGTCTCCAGATCAAACTTCTCCGCATACTGGGCAACCATCATGTCGTGGCGCTTTTTGCCCGGCATGGGTGAGTTCTCAATCCAGCCGGCGCTGAACCAAAACGTACCGCCGTTTTCAAGGAAGAGTTTTTGATAGCGTTCCTTGGAGCCAAGATACAAGGTGATGCAGTCATGCGCCCGCGGAATAACCAGAGGGTATTTTGAAGAGGACAGACCTTCAACGCCGTTTGAACAAAGGCCGTATCCCAGCAAGATGGCATCAAACGGCTGGTCAAAGGGCGGATAACTGGTGTGTAGGTCTTCGCCGGAGTCTATGGCGTTGATCTCGTTTTGCAGGGCAACGGACAAGCCCCCAATGACATCATGCAAACCCCAGGAGAGCCAGGTGAAGTCGACGATATTCGTTGAGTGCGTAGCGAGCAAACTCAGCTCACGGAATAAAGCCTTGCAGGCAATAATTTTCAGACGAAGCATCGTGTGCGCTCGCAATCTCTCATTTCACTCAAGCGACATGTTGCCGAGGAATTGCTCCTGGAACAACTCGTGCCCACCAAGATTGATCTCTGTGGCGTTACGCGCTAAATCAACCAGCGGGTCCATCAAAGACGGGTTGAGGCAGATCTTGACAGCCCCAGAAAGCGAGCTGTTGCCAATGGAATACGTGCTTTCAGCAAGGTTTTTGGGCAGCAGGCCAACACTCACCGCACTGGCAACATCAAGGTTTTGCCCAAATCCACCTGCCAAAAACACCTTAGAGGGGACCACACCGCCCATCTCACGCATCAAAATCTCAAAGCCGGAGCGCACAGCACTTTTTGCCAATTGAAACTGGCGGATATCCATCTGTGACACATAGACCTCTTCAGTCAAATCAACCCTTCTTGACTCAATGTCCAAATCCAGACAGCCGCTTATGTCAACAATACCCTCACTCACCAACACCGCCATCAGATCAAGGAGTCCTGAGCCGCAGATACTCTTAGGTTTAGCAGCACCAATGGTATTAAGGGCAAAATCTTCCGGTGTTTTACGCACCTTAGTGATAGCCCCTCTTACGCTCCCTGATCCACATTCGATACAGCCGCCCTCAAACGCAGGGCCGGCGGCTGAGGCAGTGCAGATAATTCTCCCTTTGTGATTGAAGACCAGCTCACCATTGGTGCCCATGTCCATGAGCATGTAATCATCTTCATTGCCGAGGGCACAAATACCCGCGCTGAGGTCGCCGCCGATGTAGGCAGACAAAAAGGGAAGTATCAAACACTCGCAATCCAGGGTATTTGTATGGAAAACATCCCTGTAGGAGTAGCTCTTTTCATAGGTATACGCAGGCACAAAGGGGGCAAAGCCGAGAGAGCGGCAGGGCAGGCCGAGCAGGAGATAGGTCATGGTGGTATTACCGGCAATCACTATCCGCGTTATGAGAGAGGCATCAAAATCAAGCGCTTTGAGCATCCCCTTTATGGCACTATCGATCTGGGTGGTAATGACCCTTGAGAGCTCTCCCGCGTCGTCGAGGCTTGCGCTGATGCGCGAGATCACGTCAGCACCGTAGGATAGTTGATTGTTGAGTTCTGCAAATGAGGCAGGGCTGTTGCCACTGCCAAGCTCAAGAAGCTTACCTACAACGGTAGTAGTTCCAATATCTATGGCAATGCCAAATTCCCTTGACCCCTGACTTGCCGTGGCAACGGGGATTTCCAAATGGGAGTCCAACAGAATCTCGTATTCCTCAGCAGTGTCAGCATCACAAATGACCACCTCAATGTCTTCTGTGATATGACTGGTGCAGGCAAGACGGCGCTGACCATTAATCTCAACCAGACACTTGCCACATTGCTTGACCCCGCCGCAATCTGCATTAATGGGAAGCTCCGCCTTGCGGATGACATCCAGTAGGTTGTCCCCCACCTCAACCTCACAGGTCTTTTCGTGTTGAGGAAATATCACACGTTTTTTTGTGTTGGACACTGGGTCACCTCGTTCACTCCCAGAAGGGCACTGCTTTTTGGAGCTAGTATACCTCACCAAGTGTGTAAAATGTGAGAATCTCCCGAGTGTTGGAGAGGTGTGACTTGCTGGAGGTGTTTTGTGAAGATTGGGATTGGAATTGATACCGGGGGGACCTACACGGATGCGGTTATCTATGATTTTGAGAGTAAAGAAATCTTGGGGAGTTCAAAGGCTTTAACCACGAGGGAAAATCTTACCGTAGGAATCCTGGCAGCACTTGATGCCCTTGACCATGACTTGGTTAAGGATGCCTCAAATGTCTCACTCTCCACAACGCTTGCTACCAACGCCTGCGTTGAAGACAGGGGTGGAAATGCCAAACTCATCTTCCTTGGCATCGATGCCAGGGTCATAGACGAATACGGCGGCGCCTACGGGCTGCCACCTTCAAGCGAGATGTACCTACAGGAGAGCTTTACCAAATTCTCAGGCGAGATGGAGCGCGAGCCCAACTGGGACCTGTTCCGCCAGAGCATCAAAAGTGGCTTTGAGGGCCTGGACGGTGTTGGCATCATTGAGAACAATGGCGTAAGAAACGGTGGGATCATCGAGAAAAAAGCACGTAACATCTTTCAAGAGGAGCACAGGATTCCCGTTGTCTGTGCCCATGAACTCTTTGGTGAGCTCAACTGCTTGCAGCGGGGCGCCAGCACACTATTGAATGCCCGCTTGTTTCCTATAATCCACGAGTTTTTGCAAGCCATAAAGCTGGCTATGACGCTCCGCGGCATCAATGCAACTATCAGCATCGTCAGAAGCGACGGCAGCCTCATGACGGATAGCCTTGCCTATTCGCGCCCTGTTGAGACATTGCTCTGTGGTCCTGCTGCCAGTGTGATAGGCAGCGCCTATCTTGCAACAACGCAAAACTCCCTTATCATCGACATGGGTGGAACAACAAGCGACATAGCCCTGATACAAAACAAAGTGCCGGTTAAGGTCACCAACGGAATCGACATAGGAAGGTGGAAAACCTTTGTTGATGGTCTCTACATCAAAACCATTGGCCTCGGCGGTGACACTGCCGTTCATTATGATGCCAAGGGTGTGTATCTGGAGGAGTATCGGATTGTCCCCCTCTCGGTGGCTGCTGATAAGCATCCCTGCATCATAGAAAACCTCAAGCGGCTGCCCATCAGCAAAAAGAAGTTCAAGAGCTTTGCCTATGAGCACTACACTTTGATAAAAGACATCAAGGAGAGCGTGCGCCACTCAGCGAGAGCAAAAGAGCTTTGCGCCTCCTTAATAGAGGAGCCAGTCAGTCAAAGAGAGTTGACTATCAGAGCACACAAGCTGGGAGTCTCTACGGCAGAACTCTCTCAGTTGATTAAAGAAGGCATTATCCAGGTAATTGGACTCACCCCTACCGACATCATGCACATCAAGGGTGATTTCAGTGGATTCTCCACACAGGCCGCTAGCTTGGCGGCAGAGTACGTAGCGCAGGAGTTGAATGAGTCCGTTGACGAGCTCTGCTACCACGTGTATGACAGGGTCAAACAGAGGATGTACGCCAGCATCGTTAACGCCCTGCTGGAGAACAAGAGTGGCTCAGCCTTTAGCATAGACCTACAAGAGAGCATAAGCAGCATGATCTCTGAAAGCTACAAAGAGGTGAGTTCTCCTGAGCCTGATGTGCCGATTACCCTGACCTATCAGACAGATTACTCGCTCATGGGAGTTGGTGCCCCTACGCACATCTTCTTAAGTGACGTTGCCAGTCTGCTCAACACAAAGGCAATGCTGCCAAAACACCACGAGGTGGCTAATGCCCTGGGTGCTATCGTCAGCAATGTGCAAGCAAGCTGCGTGGTGGAGATTCGCCCAAGCGCCAAGCCGGATGGAAGCGTTTACTATACCGTGTTTGGCCCCGGAGAAAACAAGAGTTTTGGCGGACTCCCCAAAGCCGAGGAATATGCACTGGCTCAGGCGGAGTTGGGAGCACAGAATGAGGTTTACAAACGTGGAGCTGCCGGCAAGGTCTTGATAAGCAGCAAAGTGGAGCGCAGTGAGTTTAAAGAAGATGGTCTAGAAGTATTCTTAGGCTCAAAGGTTAGAGCCCAGGGAGTTGGTTCAATAGGTCTCTGAACAACCAATCTGTCCCAAAATAATCAAATTAGTCATAGTGGCAAACGCGTCAAGATAGGCGCTCAACCAATGTGGCTGATAAGTCCTATATTTTCATACAAACAACCAGAGACGTTTTTAGCCTGCGTTTGTATCCTCTTTAATGAGGAATTGTAGCGTGTGGAAAGGTGTGCGCCCTGCAACTCATTTAAATATTTGAAGCAAGTTCGTAGTAAGGAGGCCGCTTATGACAAGGACCGAAGAAATCTTTGAGTTAATACTCAGAGGCAAAGCAAAGGATATCTCTGACAAAGTTACTGAGGCAATCAATGCCGGAGATGACCCAAAGGAGTTGATGAATGCTGGGATGATTGCCGCAATGGATGAGATTGGAGAAAGGTTTGCGCAAGGCGAGATCTTTGTCCCGGAGATGATGGTATCGGCTAAAGCCATGCAAAAGGGCCTTGAGACACTTAAACCTTTTCTGTCTGAAGATGACAGCGTAGGTATCGGCACCCTGGTCATTGCCACCGTTGCCGGCGACCTGCACGACATTGGCAAAAATCTCGTAGCCATGATGCTTGAGAGTGCCGGATTTGAAGTAATCGACCTTGGCTGCGATGTTCCTGTTGATAGCTTCATCAACGCAGTTAAAGAAAACCCCAAAGTATCGATAGTGTGCTGCTCTGCTCTGCTCACCACCACCATGCCTGCCATGAAGGAGGTCATCAACGGTCTCATTGAAGCCGGTGTGAGGGAGCAGGTCAAGGTGCTCATAGGCGGCGCTCCCGTTTCACAGAGTTTCTGTGACGAGATTGGTGCCGACGGCTACGGTGAAGATGCCGCAGCTGCCATCAAGCTCGCAAAGGCAATAGTAGCCGCTGCGTGACACTTAAACAAAAATGATGAGATTTGAGTTTATTCAGAAGAACAATAATCATGATTCTTCATCAGGAAGGGATTTATTATGGAGATAACACCTTTGTTTGTTTTTCAGATTTTGGTTGTGGTAATGGGTGCGGTTTTTCTCGTAATTCTATTTGTTGACTTAAGAAAGAACAGAGACGAACTCAAAGGAAAGAAGGGGTGGCTTAATCTGAGTATTGCCGGTGTTATTACCCAGTTCTTTGATACTTTGGGTATTGGTTCTTATGGACCTCTCACCGCATGGTTCAAGATAACAAAGGCAATGCCGGACAAACTGATTCCGGGAACTCTTAATACCTGTACTGTTGTTACCTGCCTCTTTATGACCTTGGCGTATACAACAGTCATAGAAGTTGAAGTTGTCACTCTCTTTACCCTGGTTGCAGCCGCCACCCTGGGCGCCGTCATAGGCGCGGGCATTGTCAGTAAGCTGAATCAAACATTCATCAGAATTGGCATGGGCGTAGCACTGATCATCGTGGTATGCGTTATGCTGGCCGGCATCTTTGGCTTAATGCCCGTTGGTGGCGAGGCCATAGGTTTGGCTCTTCCGCAATTGATTATCTCTGCCGTAATCTGTTTTGCTCTCGGCGCGCTAATGACGATCGGCGTTGGCTGCTACGCACCGATGATGGCCCTGGTCTTTGCCATGGGACTCAGCCCTGCAGTGGCCTTTCCCATCATGATGGGATCCTGCGCCTTTTTGATTCCTGCCGCCGGCATGAGATTCATCAGAGAAAACAAGAAGGACAACCCCACGTATAACAAAAAAGCGTCTCTCTGTGTCAACTTTGTTGGCTGTATAGGCGTGGCTGTAGCCGTTTTCATCGTGGTATCCATACCGCTTACGGCACTGAAGTGGCTCGTCTGCGCAGTACTTATCTATACCTCCATAATGTTGCTCAGAGACGGCTTTAAGGGCAGAAAAGCTGCCAAAGAAGCTGCTTAATGCTCACTAAACGATAAGAAAGAAAACCATCAGGAAAGGAGGCGACCATATGAGAACGAACGTAAGGGCTGGTTTTAAGCAGTCCGGAGGCTTTGGCATCAACATGTTCACAGATGATGAGCTCTACGCCCTCCATCTCTCTACTATGGAAGTCATGAACGACGTGGGCATCGGGATCAAGGATCCAGTTGCTCAAGAGGCATTGTATTCCGTTGGCTGTAGAGTCGACAAAGCAAAGGGGGTAGTACGCTTCCCAGCTTATGTGGTGGAAGACGCCATTCGTAAGGCACCGGCTTCTGTCACCTTTGCGGCAAGAAACCCCGAAAAAGACCACGTGCTCGAGGACAACCGTGTAGGATTCACCAATTTTGGTGAAGGCATCATGATCAATGACATCTACACAGGTGAACACCGTCAAACGGTGAAGAAGGATGTTGCCCAGGCTGCCCTCATGGCTGACTGGTGTAGCGCCATCGACATCCATGAGCGCGCGATTGCCGCCCAGGATACACCGGCCATCATCGCTCCTCTACATGAGTCACAGGTCAACATCACCAACACTTCCAAGCATTTGACGCAGGGCTGCGGAAACGTCCGTAATCTGCGGAGAATCCACAAGATGATGAGCTACATCGCCGGGTCTGAAGAGGCTTTCAGGGCTCGCCCAATCTATAGCACCATCACCTGCCCCATCAGCCCCCTGCAAATAGCTCCTGAGTCGAGTGAGTTGATTATGGAATGTGCCCACTTGGGTATTCCCATCACCATTATCTCCATGGCGCTGGCAGGCGGCACCACTCCCGTGACCCTGGCAGGCACCTTGATAACCCATAACGCAGAGGTGCTGGCTGCCATAACCTTGTCGCAGGCAACGGTTCCCGGCGCTCCCATAGTCTATGGTAGCTCCACCACCATCATGGACCTGAGGTACACCACCTCACCGGTAGGCTGTCCAGACTTGGCCATTATCAATGCAGCAGTAGCTAAACTGTCCCAATTCTATCGTTTGCCGAGCTGGGTTGCCGGTGGATAGGGGGATAGCAAAGTCGCCGACGGTCAAGCTGCTCACGAGAAGACACTCACCGCCTTATTACCCGCCTTGGCAGGTGCCAATGTGATTTATGGTCTGGGAATGTTGGAAATGGGCATCACATTTGACTTCGCACAGCTCGTGATAGACAACGAGATCGCCGAAATGGTCAAGTACATAGTTAAGGGTATTGATATCAGCGATTACAACATGGCAACCAATGTGATCAAGGAGGTCGGCATTGGTGGCGAATTTGTAACGCATGAGCATACCTATGACAACTTCAGAACCGCTCAGTCTCACTCTACCCTCTTTAATCGCGCCATGCGCGAAAGCTGGATGGCAGCAGGAGGAAAAGATCTGCTGGAGGCGGCAACTGAAAAGGCAAAATGGGTTCTGGAGAACCACAAGCCCGACCCACTACCCAGTGGCGCTGCTGAGCTGATGGAAGATATCATCGCCGAAGCCGCTGCTGAAGAAGGCGTTTAACCGTCTGAATGCAAGAAACCTATCCTTACGCACTTGAAAGAGGAAGGAAAAAAATATGACCAAAAAGTATCTAACCAGATACGGAGATAACTACGTAGGAGAGCTCACCGAGGCTGAAATTCGCCAGGACATCGAAGACGGCACCCTGGATGCAGCTGATCGTGGACAAATCCCTGCCATGAGCCAAGACGAGATGGACTATCTCTACGAGATCATCACGAGTCCCCAAAAGATTGTCTCGGTTGAGCCCGGCAAGGAAGTGGTTGTTTCCTTTGATGCAGGAACCTTGAAGTTGCCAACCAGAAACGGCATCCCTATGGATCGCCTGCAGGCAGTCATCACGCAGGAGCGTGCCCTGGCTTCGGACAGCACTGAGCTCTGTCATGTTGACTACAGCTACAAGCCCATTAAACCCATCATCTCTGAAGAGCGCCAAGCCATGGAGCAGATTCAGCTGATGACGACGATTCCGGTGCTCTACGGTGCCATGCCCAATCTGGGGCTTTATACCAAGCCCGATGGACCCTGCGACAACTGGGCTGAACTCTTGCCTGCTGGCAAGATAACCGAGGCAATGGAAGCCCAGGAAGAAGCGGTTGAACACGCAATCAAGGACATCGTCTTTGTGGCTTCTTCCATGATTGAAAGTGGAGCTGACGGCATCAATCTCGACACCGTTGGTGCTTCCGGAGACGCCGATGTCAAGGCCAGCCTTGAGGCGGTTAGGATTCTGAGCAAGAAGTATCCCACCACCGGTTTTGAGGTGGGCATGGCCGGCGAGTTCAACCTTGGCATGCACGGTGAGCTCACCTTTGATGGCGAAGTACTTGCCGGTATGTACCCCCACAAGCAGGTGTTAATGGCCCAGCAGGCAGGTGTGGGCATTTTTGGCATGGCTGTTAACACCAACAGCAGTCAATCCCTTGCCTGGAACCTTGCCCGAGTGGTTACCTTTGCCAAAGAGACCGCAAAAGTTGCGACGATTCCCGTCCACGCCAATGTGGGCATGGGAGTGGGAGGCATTCCGCTTTCTATCATTCCTGCAGCAGACGCAGTCTCACGCGTGGACAAGGCACTGGTAGAGATTGCAGGCCTTGACGGCCTCTAGGTAGGTGCCGGAGATACCTTCGGCATGGCAGTGACCCACGAGAGCACCGCTGGAATGGGCGGCATAAGAAGTGCCGGCGATCTGGTGTTCAGGATGGAACTGCAAAAGATGAAAATCAACGAAGCCAAGAAATATGTGGCTGAAAAACTACGCGTAAGCGTTATGGATCTGGCTGACTGCGCCGTAATGAAAGACCTCCGTGAGGAGCTCAACATAGGCACCGTTCAGTCACGACCTGATGCAGGCGTGGGTATCCAAACAAAGTTCCGCATTGCAGAGCTGTTGGGTGTTCCTATTAACAGCGTTGATATGTTCAAAAGACAAGCTGGTCTTTGATTTACTGATATGAATGGAGGAAGAAAGTGAGTAAAGAAGATATCATCCGCGATGCGATAGAGTCCATGCACAAGGGCAACGAAAAACTTGCCATAGAGGCCATGGAGCGCGCTATTGCCGAGGGATTGGATCCAGTAGAAATTTTGGCCGATGGGTTTTCTGCCGGCATACGCGAGGTTGGAGATCTCTTCAGTAGGGGCACGGTTTTTTTGCCACAGCTGATGATGACCGCCGACGTGATGCAAAAGGTCTCAGCACTGGTTGACAAGGAAATTGCCAGCAGAGGGCTCACAGCAGAGAAGAAAGGTGTCATGGTCATTGCCACGGTGCAGGCTGATGTGCACGACATTGGCAAGGGCATAGTGGCATCGCTCGTCAAAACCCAGGGTATTGAGGTAATCGACTTGGGCCGCGACGTACCGGTAGAAACCATCATAGAAAGGGCCGAAGAACACAAAGCTGACATCATCGGCACTTCTGCTCTGCTCACCACAACCTTGAACGAACAAAAGAAGCTTGAAGAGATGCTCAAAAGCGAGGGCCTGAGAGATAAGTACAAAACGATGGTGGGAGGCGCTCCTGCCACACAGCGTTGGGCTGATCGCATTGGCGCTGATGCTTATGCTGAAGATGCCGGCGAGGCCGTAGTCAAGGCTCTTGCTCTCCTTGGGCACTAATTGAGGTTTAACAGACCAATCGAATCAGAAACGGCGTTCACGGGCCTGTTGATATGAAGAGACTGAAGACAGCTTCGGCACTATCAACAGGCCCTGCTCGAGGCAAGGGTGCTCCAGAGCCTGAAGCCACCTTTGCCCCGAGCAGAATCTGAACACCAAGAGGAGGAATAGGAGGGGTGCACTATGACTAAACAGATGGAACCTTACCTCATGTCCGTCATTTCAAGTCGCCTGCAAAGCATCTGCCTCGAAATGACCAACACCTTGATGCGCACGGCACGCTCTCAACTGATGAGTGTTTGCCACGACCTTTCAACCGCTATATGTGATCGCAATGGCGATGTGCTTGCCCTGGCTGAAAGCATACCGGTACATTGCGCAAACATGGGGTTAACCGTTAAGTACTGCTTTAATCACCCTGAGGGCATTAAAGCCGGTGATATGTTCTTGAACAACTCTCCTTATCATGGCAATACCCACCATGCTGACTTCACCTATATTGCTCCCGTGTTCTCAAACGGAGAACTTCTGTTTTTTGCGGTAGCCAAGGGACATCAGGCAGACGTGGGTAATTCTATTCCCAGCACCTATCATGCCAACGCTAAGGACCTCTACGAAGAGGGTGCTATCAGCTGGCCTTGTGTAAAGGTTGAGAAGGATTACAAAGAGGTCCCCGATATTATCTCCATTGCAAAGGCCCGTATCAGGGTGCCGGAGATTTGGTACGGCGATCATCAAGCTTGTGTGGGCTCAGCCAGAACAGGCGAAAAGCGGCTCCAAGACCTGTGCTCTGAATACGGCAACAACCTCATGAAGGACTTTTGCGACGCCTACCATGCCTACGGCAGCAGGCGCATTCAAGAAGAGATTGCAACCTTGCCGGCTGGCACCTGGCACTATGACATAAAAAGTGACGCTATCAAAGGGCTCACTCCGGAGATAAACATCCACATCAGTTGTGAGATAAAGCCGGATGAAGGCCGCATGATTATTGATTTAACTGACAACATAGATTCATTGCCCTGTGGCTTGAATATGTGTGAGGCTACGGTGCGTGGCAGCGCCGTGACCGGTATATTGAACCGCCTACCCAACGACATCCCCAGCAATGAAGGCTCTATGAAGCATATTGAGGTATTGATGCGCGAGGGGTGCATGATAGGAAAGGCGGTGGCTCCCTACTCATCATCTCTTGCAACCACAAATCTGGCTGACAGGCTTATCTCCGGGGTACAGGCTCTCATGAACCAGGTCACCGAAGAACGCGGTGTGGCTGAAGGCGGCGCAGTGCAGTGCCCTGCCGTATCGGTCATCTCGGGCAAGGACTGGCGCAGAAACAACCATCCCTTTGTCAACCAGATGTTTTGCGGCATGACCGGTGGCCCGGGTGTAAATGGCTTTGATGGGTGGGTTACATATCAGTATCCTTGCACCGGCGGAGCCTTGAACTGGAACTCCGTTGAGACCTTGGAGCAACAGTATCCCATTCTCATTCTTGAAGAAGAGATTATCCCTGACTCCGTTGGACCCGGAAAGTTTGACTCTGCGCCCGCCTGCAAATTTGTACTGGCTCCGCGAGGGCACCCGGTAACCTGTGCCTATTCCTGCGACGGAATAGACAATCCGCCTATGGGAGCAGTTGGTGGCGGCAGAGGACGCGCCTCTGCAGCGTGGAAGTACACGGTGGCCGAAGGAGAGGCTTCGGCGCAGATCCTGCCGCCCTTTGCTGAGCCGACCATTGAGCTGGGTGACGCTATTGTCTCTGAGAGCTCCAGTGGCGGCGGTTATGGCGACCCTCTCACACGCGATCCTGCCCTGGTATGTCATCGTGTGAGAGAGGGCTGGATTACCGAGGAGTTTGCGCAACGGACCTACGGCGTAGTGGTTGATACCAGCGCTGAGAAATATCTCGTGGATGAGGAAGCAACCGCACGTCTACGCAAGGAACTTGCAGCTGAGAGGGGGGATGCTTTATGAGCAAGCACGTATGTGTTGATGTGGGTGGCACCTTTACCGACGCCGCAGTCTTAGATGCACGAGGGGTAGTACGCGTGTTTAAGGCTCCCACCACTCCCCATGATTGGACTGAGGGCATCATCGGATCCCTCAAAACTGCTGCTGAGTATTATCAGGAGGAGTTCTCTGACTTTTTAGCGAGTGCCAGCGTTGAGCTAGGCGGCCACCTCACCCACGGATCCACTATTGCCTCAAACGCAATCGTGGAGAAAAAAACCGGCAAGGTGGGCGTGCTGTGCACCAAGGGTTTTAGAGACGTATTCCTCTTTAGAGAAGGACCTAACAAGGGCCCCTTTGATATAGAGATTGCGTATCCTGAGCCGTTTGTGCCGCGTTATCTTACTTTGCCCGTAGAAGAGCGCGTCAACAGCGAAGGCGGCGTTGAGACCCCTTTAAACGAGGATGATGTACGCAAGGCAGTAGAAACGCTTAAGGGTTACGAGGTAGAAGCTCTCTGTGTCTGCTTTCTCTGGTCTACCGTAAACGACAGCCATGAGCAAAGAACGGCAGCACTCATCAAGGAACTTTGGCCCGAGGTGGATGTGGTACTGAGCTCAGAGGTCAATCCGAGCGACCGGGAATAC
This sequence comes from Coriobacteriia bacterium, assembly GCA_009784425.1. Lineage (GTDB taxonomy): Bacteria > Actinomycetota > Coriobacteriia > Coriobacteriales > UBA8131 > WQXH01. The sequence continues at coordinate 13,148 of WRBR01000006.1, forward strand.
CGCCGCTGGGTTTCTGCTGTTATGGATGCCTCCCTCAGAAGGCTGATTTCTACCTATGTAAGAACATTGAATGAGCGGCTGAGAGCATGTGGTTTTCTTGGCGAGATAGGCATGCTCAACACCTCCGGCGGAATCATCAGTGCCAGTGAAGTTGTGAAGAAGCCTTTGTACTCCCTGGATTCCGGGCCGTCAATGGCTCCGGTTGCGGGCAAGGTTTATGCAGAGCTGGAGTACAAGGATAAGAACGCAGTAGTCTGTGACATGGGTGGCACCACGTTTGACGTCAGCTGTGTCATCAACAGTCATATCTCTGTTTCTCGCGAGGCCCTGATAGGTGATGAGATTCCCGGCATCTCGCGAGTCAGTGTACACAGTATTGGTGCCGGCGGCGGCTCCATTGCCTGGGTAGATAACGGCGGGATGATACGGGTTGGCCCTGTCAGTGCCGGATCCATGCCCGGGCCGGCCTGTTACAATCGCGGCAGCGACCTGCCAACGGTTACCGACGCCAATCTGGTGCTTGGTTATCTGAACCCCAATAACTTCAATGACGGCAAAATGGAGCTGGCACCTGAGCGCTCGTACCGTGCCATTGAAGAACACATAGCCAAGAAGCTGGGCATCAACACACTTGAGGCGGCCTATGCCATATGGGCAACGGTCAATGCCAACATGATTACTGCCATTAAAGACATCACCATTTGGCAGGGAATCGATCCGCGTGGTTATACGATGATAGCGGGCGGAGGCGCCTGTGGCCTGCATGCCATCCCGCTGGCTGAGGGTTTGGAGATGCAGCGGCTGCTTATTCCACGTGTAGCCGGAGGCCTGAGCGCCTCTGGTGGTGTGCTCTCGGATACGGTCTGGGAAGACAGCTCGCGCTCTTTGACCTCAACGCGCAACTTTGACACCGAATCCGTCAACAAAACGCTCAAACACCTGAGAGAGGAAAGTCTCGACTTCTTTGAGCGCAACGGCATTGCCGAAGAGGATCGGCAAATTGAGTTCTACATGGAAGGGCGCTATCCCTTCCAGGTATGGGACCTGTCCATTGACATCACCGAATTGCTCAACAACGAACAGCTCTTTGATGAAGGCGGGTCTTTGGCCTTAGAAGAAACCTTCCATAGAGAATATGAACGCACCTTTACCATCCGCTCGGATTCTGCAGTTGAGTGCGTATACTGGCGGGTCAAGGCCATTGGCAAAAATCACGCTGCTGATTTAATCAACACCAATCCCTGGCCTGAGGATTCTCCTGATGACCCCTTGATTCCCTGCGGAGAGCGCAAGGTGTACTTTAAGCACTGGGGCTGGAACGAGGCAGTCTCCACCCCTATTTACACAGGATTCGACCTCAGCCGCGGACACAAGATAAAAGGACCGGCCATAATCGAAGAACCTACAACCACCATCGTTGTTCTTCCGGAATATACCCTGCGCGTTACCGACGCTCACAACTACCTGATAGAAGGGCTAAAGCAATCGCGAAGATAGCGATCCCTGTACTAATTCCTATCCGTCATTCCGGCCCCCGAGCCGGAATCTTGAGAGCTACAGTTAGCAAGCATTATGTGAAAGAAGGTTATGAGAAATGAGTAAAAAGTATCTCACCAGATACGGAGACAACTACCTCGAAGAGATGACAGAAGCAGAGATTCGCCAAGACATCGAGGACGGCACCTTAGATGCAGCAGATCGTGCGCAGATTCCTGCCATGACCTCGGACGACATGGATCACCTCTTTGAGATCATCTCTAATCCCCAGAAGATTGTTTCGGTTGAACCGGGCAACGAAGTAGTGGTGACCTTTGACGCAGGAACCTTGAAGCTCTGCGTAAGAAGCGACATCCCCATGGACCGCCTGACAGCATGTGTGACCCAGGAGCGTGCGCTGGGCTCAGACAGCATTGAGCTCTGTCATGTTGACTACAGCTACAAACCCATCAAGCCCATCATTTCCGAAGAGCGCCAGACCATGGAGCAAGTACAGCTGATGACCACCATACCCGTGCTCTACGGCGCCATGCCCAACCTGGGGCTTTACACCAAACCCGACGGCCCTTGCGGAAACTGGGCGGAGCTTTTGCCTGCCGGCAAGATAGCTGAGGCCAAGGAAGCCCAGGAAGAAGCAGTGCAGCATTCAATCAAGGATATAGTCTTTGTGGCCTCTTCCATGATAGAAAGCGGAGCAGACGGCATCAATCTTGACACCGTGGGCGCTTCAGGTGATGCCGACGTTAAGGCAAGCCTTGAGGCGGTACGTATCATCAAGCAAAAGTACCCCACAACCGGCATTGAAATGGGCATGGCCGGCGAGTTCAACCTCGGCATGCACGGCGAGCTCACCTTTGACGGTGAGATACTTGCCGGCATGTATCCCCATCAACAGGTGAGAATGGCAGAACAGGCCGGCGTGGACATCTTTGGCCTGGTAGTCAACACCAACAGCAGCCAATCCCTCGCCTGGAACCTTGCGCGCTCCGTCACCTTAGCCAAGGAAACGGTTAAGGTGGCCAAAATACCCGTACACGCCAACGTTGGCATGGGAGTGGGCGGCATTCCGCTTTCCATCATTCCGGCAGCTGATGCCGTCTCGCGCGTAGACAAGGCACTGGTAGAGATTGCAGGCCTTGACGGCCTCTAGGTAGGCGCCGGAGATATCTTCGGCATGACAGTGACCCACGTGAGCACCGCTGGGATGGGCGGCATAAGAAGTGCCGGTGATCTGGTGTTAAGGATGGAACTGCAAAAAATGAAAATCAACGAAGCCAAGAAATTTGTGGCCGACAAACTGCGCGTGAGCGTCTCTGATTTAGCAGACTGCGCTGTTATGAAGGACCTCCGCGAGGAGCTCAACATCGGCACCGTTCAGTCAAGACCTGACGCAGGCGTAGGCATACAGACTAAGTTCCGCATTGCAGAGCTTTTGGGAATTCCTATCAACAGCGTTGACTTGTTTAAAAAGCACGCCGGCTTGTAAGCAATACTCAGGCTGAAACGCTGTATATCTCAGTTGTTACCTGCAGAGGAGGTAGTGAGTGCCACAGAAGATACTACTGGTAACCGGATCTCCCAGAAAATCCGGAAACACCCATCTGCTGGCAGATGCTTTTGAGAACGGAGCTCTGGCCTCTGGCAATCAGGTGTTTCGTTTTGATGCGGGAAAGGCACAGATCAACGGATGCATCGGATGCAGCTATTGCCTTTCCCATAAGGGCAAGTGCACACAAGAAGACGACATGCAACAGGCATACCAGTACCTGCGCACCTGCGATGTACTTGTTTTAGCAGCGCCTGTCTACTTCTTTGACTTCTCGGCACAGATGAAGGTCTTTATAGACCGACTGTACTGTGGCCTGAGCATACACAGCAGCTCTGAGAATCCCTTTACCATTAAGGCGGCGGCACTCCTGCTTGTGCAGGAGCTAACAGATCCTGCAGTTGCCGAAAGCGCGATCAAGGTGTACCAGAAAACCGCTGCATACGCTTCATGGAAAGACCTCGGAATAATCCTGGTACCCGGAGTAGCCAGAGCGGGAGCCATAGCCAACAATCCCCTCTTGACCACAGCATATGAACTGGGAGCCAGTAGCTCCTAATACGTCCCCAGTGACTCATTATTCTCTCGACGAAGTATACAAGGAGCCCTGCTTGGGCAACAGAGGCAGGATTGACGCTGTGTGTCAATATGTCACCAGGGGATTTAACAACACAAATCCGACAAAATTGGCACGATATTTATAACAAATTTGACACAAACTTGTTATCCTGCCCTTCTTGGCAATCCTGAATAAAGAGCTTGTCAGAAAAGTAAAAACAGTCAGAAAAACCAGCTTTCTTACACAGGGTTGACAACTAAGCCTGGAATCATTCTCAAGTCAAAACAGTATAGGTAACCAAAGGAGCAAGGAGGGCGCAGACGATGAGTATCAATTTAGAAGGCAAGGTGGCTATTGTCACGGGTTCTGGACAGGGCATAGGTAAGGGCATTGCCGTTTACCTGGCGCGCCAGGGAGTCAAGGTTGTCACCAACAATCGAAAGCCGGGAGCAGGGTATCTGAGGCAGTACAAGAAGGAGGACATGCCCGAAAGCGACTGGAACCAGATGATAGCTCTGGCCGGTGACGCAGAGGACACCGCAGCCCTGATCAGAGCAGAGGGAGGAGAAGCAACCGCCTGTTTTGCTGACATATCACAGTGGTCGGAAGCAGAAAAGCTGGTCAATTGTGCCGTTGAAACCTATGGCTCAATAGACATTCTTATCAACAATGCTGCCGGCATGGGTGGCGGCACCATCGAAGGCTGCACTGAGGAAATCTGGCTGGCACACATTGCACCCAAGCTGAACGGCTCGTTTTTCCTTATGCACTTTGCAGTGCCTCATATGATCAAGCAGGGCTCGGGGCGTATTCTCAACGCCAGCTCGGAGGCCTGGCTTGGGCTCATAGGCCAGGACGCCTACAGTGCAGCCAATGCCGGTGTGGTGGGACTTTCCTGGGCAGCAGCCAAGGAACTCTGGCGCCACGGTATCACCGTTAATGTCTTTTGTCCCCAGGGTGCCTCTCCGGCACATGCGGTTGAGTATAACGCCATGCTCCGCAAGGTCAAGGAAATGACAGGCAAGGATCCCGACCCCAACATACTCAGGGTTGTAGAGCACAATCATGGCGACCCGGTGGGCATAGGGCCAGCCATAGCCTACCTCTGCACAGAGGATGCAGCGCACATAAGCGGCGCCGTATTCTGCATTTATGCGTCCGGTATCGTCAAGTACTACAGCGATCCCGCGCCAGTTTCGCAGATTGCCCTGGAAGAAGGGCAAGCCCTCTGGACAATCGAGGATCTCAAGGTGGCCTTCCACCAGCAACTGCTGGGCGAGGACTATGTTGCTCCCGCCAGCAAGCCGCAATGGGGGTGAATGCAGATGATGCTGGGTAGACACCCCTTACACCAGGCTGCAGACAGGCTGAAGAGAGCATTCCGGCAGCTGGATTTTGAGTTGATAGACAACGGCGAGGGCCTCGAAATCGAGAGCTTTGATTTGACGTATGCTACCTGGGCAGAACCCGGAGAGCTCTTTGACTGGCAGAGCAGTCCTCTCAAGCTGAGGCACGGGTATTCGGTTTTGCGTACCCGGATTTTGCCAGTAAGACTTAAATCTGTGGCATCTCTGGCACAGGCTACCGGTTCGCGGTTTTTGGCCTTTGGGCGCGTGTACAAAGACGATGAGCAGCAGCCCATGCATTTTCAGATCGAAGGACTGGTGCTGAACGAATCCCAGACGCTAGAGGAGTTCCAGGCACTTTGGCAAAAGTTGGCATGCCAGCTCTTTGGCGCTGATGCAGATGCCCAGGTGGTGCCGCTAAACGAGCAGTCGCACCACATCAGTATCATCGATAAGCAGGAAAACAAGACCTACAGCCTCGGCTATGCAGGCCCGGCTTCTGCGCAAGCGCTCAAGGCATGTGGAGCCGAGGATGGATACGGCTGGGTCTTTGTCATCAATGTAGACCAGTATGCTCTGCAGTACTTTTCTCTCGAAGAAATATCGCAGTTCTACGCTAACGACCTTGCGTTGCTTAGTCAGTTCACGAATGAGGAGGCATCAGATGGTGACTCCCCGGCCCACAAGGCCATCGATGCGCTCAGGGCTATGGGCTATCAGGAAACCTGCGGAGCTGTATTGTACGAGGATGAGGCCTACCGCAAGATGAACATGATTCAAGAAGCCTGGGATAGAAACAACCAGGGTTATCCTCTGGTCAAGCCGTTGGGAGCGCTTACGGCGCCTCGCACGGTGCTGACTCCGGCACTCGAAGAAACGCTGGGGTTCAACTACAAGCAGGGAGCTACCGATGTCAAGGTGTTTGAGGTTGGTCACATCTACCTGCCCCAGGACACAGAAATCCTTCCCAAGGAGCACTTTGCCGTTTCAATGGGTGCCTACGGTCCGGACATGACGATTGAGTCGTTCAAAAAAGAAGTGGAAGCCTTCTTAGGCGCTATGGGCATAGGCAGACTCAAATATATTCCCACCGGCATGGCCACTGCCTACAAATGGAACGAGTGTCTGATAGTTATGAGCGCAGGTCAGTACCTGCACTGTAACTTTGGACGCATCCATGAGCTGGCTGCCGAGAACTACGGAATAGGCTGCCCGGCCTATATGGCCAACTTTGAACTGACCGCCCTGGCAAACGCCCGCACCAACAAGTAACCGTGGCTGACCATCCGCGTAGAGATATGCCACAAGAGAGGATATTCATATGTCAGAACAATTTCCACATCTGCTAAAACCTGGCAAGATTGGTAAATGGGAGCTGCCCAACCGGGTTGTTGCCTCACCCATGGGTACACTTAACGGCGATTCGGGCGGCTTTGTCACCGATAGAGCTACCACGTATTACACCGAGTTGGCCAAGGGTGGCATGGGTCTGCTTGTTGTTGAGGCAACCCATATAGACACGCATCTCAGCAAAGCAGAAGACAACCAGCTTGGCATCTGGAGTAACGAGCACGTAACAGGAATGGCCAGGCTCGCGTCCTGCATACAGGATCAGGGTGTCAAGGCGGTGCTGCAGCTCTGTCACATTGGTCGACAGATTAGCCTGGCAGACCGCTGTGAGTCGCTCGGGCCGTCCGAGATGGTGGAAATGATGGGAGGCGTGTATCCTTTTCCCATCAGAGGCATCACCAGAGACGAGATTGCCCAGATGATTGAAGACTTTGCCACCTGCGCCTGGCGGGCAAAGATGGCGGGCTTTGACGGCGTGCAGGTTCATGGCGCGATCGGACATCTAATCAATATGTTCTGTACGCCTTTTTACAACCGTCGAACCGATGAATATGGTGGCACACCAGAAAACAGAATCCGCTTCTTTGTTGAGATCGTGGAGGCCATTCACAAAAAATGTGGTAAGGATTTTCCGGTTCTTGCGCGTATCACCGGCTGCGATTTTGACAGCGACCGCGGCTTGACGCTCGAAGAGGGCATTCTGCACGCAAAAATGCTGGAAGAAGCCGGCTGCGTGGCCATGCACATAGTGGGAGGCTCTCAGCGTAATATCCGGGTAATTAATTGTCAGTATGATCCCCGAGGCGACTTTGTCTGCATTGCCGAGTCATTGAAAAAGGCTGGAATCAAGGTGCCGGTTATCATAGACGGCGGGCTCTCTACTCCTGACATAGCAGAAAAGGCCCTGTCTGAAGGCAGGACGGACTTTGTTGGCCTGGGTAGGCCCCTGCTTGCCGACACGGAATGGGCCAAGAAGGCAAAGGAGGGCAGGCCAGAAGACATCATCCCCTGCATTCGTTGCGTTGTTGGCTGCGTAGGGCCGCTTGAAAAGTTCAATGCCGCACACGGTCTGCGTTGCTCCGTCAACCCGCGCTGTAATATGGCAGGCCACCGCGAGGTAGCGCCCATCGATAGAAAAAAGAAGATCTGCGTCGTCGGCGGTGGACCGGCGGGTATGGAAGCAGCACGGCTGGCAGCGGTTCGCGGCCACGAAGTAACTCTTTACGAAAAGCGCAAGCTCGGCGGCATGATGCATGAGGCAGCCTTTGACCTCAGCGTAAAGGAGGACATTCAGCTGCTGATTGACTACTACGTCATACAGATGGGCAAGTTGGGTGTCAAGGTAATTACCACAGAGGTCACCGCCAACGAGGTGGTTGCGGGGGGCTATGACGCCGTCATTGTTGCTACTGGCGCAAAGCCTGTTAGTTCCTATATTCCGGGATCCGATAATCCCAAGGTCATACCCCTTGTTGAGTATGCAGGAAACAGAGACTGCGAAGTGGGTGAGACCGTTTTGGTAGTGGGCGGTTGTTTTCCTAATGTGGAGATGGCCTATGCCCTGGCAAAAAAGGGAAAGCGCGTCATCATCACCACCCGTCGAGGCAAGAAGGGCTTTTTCCTGGAACTCGGCGAGGATAACAGTGGCCCCATGCAGCAGAGGCTCCTTGCTTTGATTATGCAATACAAAGTAGACGTAAGAATGGGCAAAAACGTAACGGAGATAACCGAGCAGGGTGTCATTCTTACCGATGTTGATACCAATGACAGTTATGAGCTTGCCTGCGATAGCATAGTGCTTTGCAGGGGCTACTCAGGAGGCGGCCCCAAGCTGTACAAGGAATTGCAGGGCAAGGTTGCAGAACTCTACAAGGCTGGCGACTGTCAGATGAAATCACGCTGCCTCGAGTACCGGGTCATCGATCACGCCATACTCGAAGGTTGGCAAGTAGGAAACCGTGTTTAGGAGAGCAGTTGTGTGAACTTTGAGATTTTGAAAGGCCTCCGGTAATCGTTTGTTCTATTAGTGCCGAGAGTCGTTGCCGGTAGCACCGGAAAAGAGCACGTAGTAATGAACTGGATGGGATCGAATGAAAGGAGTTTAGATGAGTGATACAGCAAGTAATCTGAATGCATTTCAAAGATGCTCTACTACCAAGAAAATGCTGACCCTTGTTGGTATTTACGTCTGCACGGTGTTTTCTATCATGCAGTCTTCGGGCGTTTCGATGGTATTGCCTATGGCGGCAGCTGAGTTTGATTTGGCTGCAGGTATCAATATTGCTGCTGGAGAGATCGGCCCGGCCACGAGCCTTTATTCATTGGCAGCCTCTTTGGCTGGTCCGGTGGGCTTGGTCCTCATGCCAATCTGGGGATATCTAGCAGCCCGCAGCCCCCACCTCAGGATACCGCTGCTTGCGTTTTCTGTGTTAATGGGTGCCGTAGCGCTTTTGACTCGCGCTCTTGCAACCAACATCTTCATAGTAATAGCAACTGGTGCGCTGTACGGTTTTGTATCCGCTGGTGTGTTTGTCATAGGCTTCATGCTTATCAAGGACATGTTTCCCGCACAAAAGATCGGCATATACATGGGGCTCATTGGCACCATGATGGCCATAGGCTCTTTAGCAAGTCCGGTAATCACCGGCATGGTGATTGCCTTTTTTGACTGGCGCGCTGCTTGCCACATGCTGTGGCCCTTCTTTCTTGTAGGCGCGCTATTGTTCTTCTTTGGTGCCAATATCAAGAAGGAGGATGGCAAAGAACTTGTTTTTGTTTCAGGTAAGATCGATCTTGCCGGCATTGTTGCAGCAACCATCTTCCTAGCTACCCTTATCTGCGGCATTTCCTTTGGGTCTACCTTTATTCCCTTTGGAACCATGCAGAGCTTTGCCTGTTTTGGAGTTTCCCTTGTTTCTCTCGTCGTATTAATCTTTATCGTGATGAAGAAGGGCGCTGGCGCAGTTATTCCTTTGCCCGCCCTGAAGAATCGAAACACGGTTTCGTTCAGTCTGGCCAACTTCATTATGAATTTTGCTAATATGTTTGTGTTTTTCTTCCTGCCTGCCTATATCATGAACGTCATGCAACCAACTGACTTTGGCCTTGATCCTGCGGCGTGGGCAGGACTCGTCATGGCCTGTTTTGCAGTCTTTGGCCTATTCCTTGGCCCTATATTTGGCAATATGATCTCAAAATCAGGTAGTGCCCGTACCGTATTGCTCCTGGGCGCTGTTGCCCGGCTGCTTTTCCTGGTTTGCATGATATTCTTCCTTACCCCAGGATTCAGCATCTTTATTCTCATGGGCTTGGCTCTTGTTCTGGGCGGCGTGTACAGCGTCATGACTACCGCCTTTACTACCGGGGTGGCCATCATGACCCCCGACACTATTCGCCAACAATCCAATGCCGTGGTTCAGATGGGCCAAAATCTCGGCGGTGCCCTGGGTATTGCGGTTGGCGGTATCATAGTTGCGTCCTTTGGTTTTGTTGCCGGCATGCCGATAGCCTTTGTCGTGGCTGCAATTGCCGTTATCATCATGTTTGTGCCCATCGCTCTTTTGAAGAAGAGGCAACAGGGCTAGTCATCAACTACACCGCAGGCAGCTTTCTGCCTGCGGTGTATCTACAACAGAGGTTCTTTGTCTTCAATTAAAGTATGCGGTCTCTCTTTTCAGCTCAAGCTTATATAATATTCTGAGTAAGTGCTGGCGCTGGCCAAGCTGACCAGAAGAGGAGCATGTGTGATTAACGAGGCATACACTCTGGATCAAAGCGCACTGAAAAAAGGTGCGGAGCTCCTCACACATTTGTTAAATTGCGTCACGCAGGGCAAAGTCGATGACATCGAGGAGAGGTTTTCCAAGCCAGACTACTCGGAGCTGGCAGAGCTGACCATAGGAAACGACCTGATTCTCGCGCGTGCTACCCTCGAATTCATTCTTCCGCAGCTGGTGCGCGCTGCCATAAACGGGGGATTGTCCTGGTCGATTTCCAACGACATCTATTTCAGCTACAAAAAAGAACTGGTTCGCGCCGTGTCAGTGCAGAGAGTTCTTGAACTGCATGACCAGATATTTATGGAGTTTGCCAAAAAGACAGCGCAGCTCAGAGAGGACTACGGGTTCTCGCCTTTGGTGCGCAAATGCCGTGTCTATGTGAGCGAACACATCTATGCGCCAATTACCGTATGCGAGATAGCGCAGGCACACAGCGTAAGCCCAAGCTATCTCTCAAGGACTTACAAAAAGGAGACCTCAGAATCCATATCGGACTATATCCGTCGAAAAAAGATCACCGAGGCTCAGTGGCTGTTAACGCATACCTCACTGACGTTGACCCAGGTTTACATTAAGCTGGGATACTGTTCCCAAAGCTATTTTACCGAAGTCTTTCGCAAGGAAACCGGCATGACCCCCCGCTTCTACAGAACCCTCGGGCGCTCATAGCTAAGTCACTCCCCTCTTGTTGTCTTGCGCGTTCGCCGCAAGAGTCACTGACTGGATCCTTCGACTCGCTACGCTCGCTCATGATGACAGAGGGGTAGTTGTAACGACGGGAGTAGCTTAGTAGGTGATGACACCTTCGTCGTAGCTGGCTTTGACGGTTTTGCCGGGTGGTACTACCAAGAAGTGCTCCTCGTCCCAGTTGCCGCTTAGGAAGTCCTGTAAGAGCTTGCTGTTGCCTTTAAGCTCCTCGTAGGCAAGAGAAGAGTACTCTGCGCTCTCGCGTGCGAGCTTCTTTGTTGCTTCGGCAAATCCGCTGCCGGCAAACTCTGGCCATTCGATTACTGCCAAGCGGGTATAGGCTTTAATCCACTCCTCGCCCATGTCGGCCAGCATTTCGGCGGTTTCTTCGTCGTACTTGTCGGCGTAGCGCCTGAGGAAGAACTCGCGCTCCTTGGTGCCGGGTATCCTCTCGCATTCAACCCAGCCGGGGCTGAGCCAATAGGTGCCCGGTTGATCATGGAACAAGGTGTCGTAGCGCTCTTTTGATCCCAGGAGCAGGGTAATACAGTCGTGCGCGCGCGGGATGACAAGTGGGTAGTGTTGAGAGGAAAGGCCCACTACCCCATTAGAGCACAAACCGTATCCAATGAGGATTCCCTCAAAGGGCAAACCATAGGGTGGATAGCTGGTATGAAGGTCTTCTCCTGAGTCTATGAGCTCGATTTCTTTTTTCAGAACCTCATTCAAGGCGCCTACCCTGTTGTGGAGACCATACTCAAAGAAGGAGATGTCGATGATATTTTCTGAAAGGGCTGCAAAATGGGAGAATTCGCGAAAAAGTGCCTTACACACAAGTGCTTTTAAGTATGCCATGATTACTTCCTTATTATCCGGCTGACAAGTTTAAAGGGCGTATTGGCTTATGCGATGTTTTATGAGTTCTTCGGCGGCTTCGCCTGCTTCAAAGAGGGTTTCTGCGTAGATGTCGGCTTTGATTTCTCGGGCAAAGGCTTCTGAGACCGGGGCACCGCCGATCATGATGGTTACTTGGGATCTGAGGCCTTCTTTGACTATCAGCTCGATGATGGTTCTCATCTCGGTCATCGTGGTGGTGAGCATGGCGGAGATGCCCAGGATTTCTGGATTGAAGCGATGGATGGCATCTACAAAAACCTCGGCGGTTACGTCATTGCCCAGGTCAATGACGGTAAAGCCCTTGGCCTGCAGTATCATTGCTACCAGATTTTTGCCGATATCGTGAAAGTCGCCGGCAACTGTTCCTATCACCACTGTTCCCAGTACTGAGCTTTGTCCATAGGTCATGAAGGGTTTAAGGGCATACATGGCCCCTTGCATGGCGCGAGCCGACATGAGGACATCAGGGATGTATATCTTGCCATCACGGAGCTGTTTTCCCAAGGCTCGCATAGGCGGCAGCAAGGCATTCTTTACAATCACTTCGGTGCTGTAGCCTTGCTGTAAAACGTATTCGGTGCATTCCTTTGCTTTTTGTGCATCACCGTGAAAGATTGCGCCCCAAAGACCGGCAAGCTCATCATGTGATTCGATGGTTTCGTTGTTGAGGGGGTCCTTCATGGGTAATCCTGTGAGCCTTCTCTTCTAGTGGCGCTGCAAGTTGCGGTATTGAGTGGGAGTAATCCCCTCTTCTCTTCTAAAGACCTTGGTAAAGTAGCTGGCATCCGAGTACCCCACATTTGAGGCTATCTCGTCAATGAGATACATGGGGTTGCGCAGCAGCCTCTTTGCATCTTCAAGGCGCACTGCGGTGAGATATTCCATGATGGTGCAATCCTGCACCGTTTTAAAGAGCCTGCTCGCATAGCTGGGGCTCAAATACACCGCTCCTGCTATCATCTCGAGAGTCAGATTCTCCCGATGGTTTTCCATGATAAAGCGCTTTATTTCGCTGACCTTGCCATTTGTTGGGCGCTCGTTTAAGGTGGCGATGCTCTCAAGATAGTGATCAAGAAGCTTTTGCACTTGGTGACAAATCCCCTCACTGGTCTTTTGTCGGTAGATCTCATCAAAGAAAACCCTGTTGGTTGCGATAGTCTGGTCCATACTGACACCAGCATCAACGGCACAGCGAGAGACGAGAACACACACGGCAATGACGCCGGTGCGCATAAGGTCTATATCCTTGTCACTGGAGACCATGATGTCTGCCAGGAGCTTTTGCAGGAGCCCTCGTGCGCCTTCTGCATCCCCCAGGGTAATCTTCGTCATCATTTTTTGTTCGTTGGTGAGTGAATACCCTGCTGCCCTGTCGGCAAGCCCCATCTCGAGCATGTTGCGGTTTTTTATCTCCTCATGCAGCAGCGCCTGTTGATAGGCGATTTCTTTTATCTGGGTAAAATTGTTCCAACCCGCCTTCATGATGTAGTTGGCGATGATGTGCATCAGGTACGAGGCACTTTGCACCACCTCGGGTGAGATGACCGGTAATTCCTTGACGCAGGCAAATAACTCAGCAAAGTCGGTGGTTAAGTCTTTATTGAACTCGCGGAGTTCAACCCAGAAAAAGTCCTCGGGCTCCCACATGAGCACTTGCCCACAGATAACTGAACCCAGGTGCTCGCCTTCAACGATGATAGGGGCAGCCCACTCCACAAGACCGGAGGGGCATCTAAAAATGCTGGGCTCACCTATGAGAGCCGCCTGTTTGCCATAGCGTTTGTACGCACCGCGACACCGCTCAAGGCCGCCCTCTAAACTATAGATGTGCTTGCAAAACGAGCAGCTCTTATTAAAATTGGCGCGGGAGAATATAGATCTACCCTCCACGTCTACGATATTAGCCATGAGATTGGTAGTTCCGGAGAAGGCCTCAAGTATGCCCTTCATAACCTCTATGTCAACAAAGTTGAGGAGCTTCTCACGTTTGTTTTTCTCGGGGGTGTTTACCGTGTCAACTATCATGAGTTCCTTCTTTGTACCTGGCTTGAAGGCTGAGCGCTTAGCTCATTCTACGCTGGAAGACCGTGAGGGGTAAATGTAATATCTTGCCCATATTAGCGTTATCTTGACCTGAGCAGCAGTTTAGCACCTAAAAAAGCATGCGTAAAGCGCCTGAGCCACATACTATAAGGTTACTTTATAGTAATTTTTACGCTTGCTCTCTTGTCCCAACACCTCACGTTTCAATGAAAATAATTGAAAAATTGCACTGGTTTTTTCATCTCGCACTGGCTGGCGGGAGGCTTTCGCATACACTTTTTCTGTAGACGAAAGAGACTCTCAATAAGTATTCAGTCCTAAAATAATCAAATAAGTCATAATGGCTTCTGAGCAAGGATTGGAATGAAAGCAATGCGGCTGATAAATCCTATAAATTCATGCAAACAACCAGAGACGTTTTTGGCCTGCGTTTGTATTCTTTTTCATGAAGAACTGTTGGGATTTGCAGCTGTTTCAACGAGCCCAAGCAACAGCAGCTACACAGTCCTCAACTAAGATTTACGCACGATACCCTCTCGGAAAGAAAGGTGGCTTACGTGGCTAATAAACTGAAAGAGGTTCTCGATAGCGGAGAGTTTGCTGTCACCGTAGAGATGATACCGGGACGAGGAGCTCGAGAGGACGCACAGATTCACGAGCATGAGGCGATGGAGCAGATCTATGCAACAGGACGCGTGCATGCCATTTCCATCACCGATAACCCGGGGGGTAACCCAGCCATTTTGGCAGACCAGATAGCCCGTGACTTTGCCAAGAGCAACATCTGCTCACTGGTGCATTTTACCTGTAAGGACAGAAGTCGCAATCAAATGCAGGCGCAACTCTATGCTTTGGATAGAGAAGGCCTGGATAATGTACTGATGATGTCTGGCGACTACCAAATATCGGGCTTTATGGGCAGAGCACGACCGGTCTTTGACTTGGATCCGGTGCAGGCTCTTATGCTCGCAAGCGAGATGAACAAGGGGCTGATAGTTGAAGGACCGCGCGGCTCCTCGCAGGAAAAGCCCTCGAGCTTTTTTCCGGGCGCTGTAGTTAACCCCTTCAAATACACCGAGGGAGAGGCTATCCCCCAGTATCTTAAGCTTGAGCGCAAGATACTCGCAGGAGCTCAGTTCATCATCACCCAGCTTGGGTACGATGCACGCAAAATGGAAGAACTCATCATGTACACACGCGAGAGAGGCTACAACGTTCCTCTCATTGCAAACGTCTTTTTGCTTACCAGAGGCGCTGCCAAGCTCATGCAGAAGGGTGCCATAGCGGGATGCTACATCAGCGATGAACTGATGGAGAAACTCGAGGAGGAGTTTTTGGCAGAAGACAAGGGAAAGGCTGCCCGCATAGAGCGCG
Source organism: Coriobacteriia bacterium (assembly GCA_009784425.1). Taxonomy (GTDB): domain Bacteria; phylum Actinomycetota; class Coriobacteriia; order Coriobacteriales; family UBA8131; genus WQXH01. The sequence goes on from WRBR01000006.1 coordinate 28,226, forward strand.
CCGCTGTTATCACTGCCATAGCCAAGGGGCTCGGCTATGCCGGAGTACATATTGGAGGATTTGGCCTTGATGCCGCTATGGTTACCAAGATCTTAGATCGCGCTGAAGAGCTTGCAGGTGAGTGGAGGCAGCTGGTTCCTCTTTTGAGCTTTGGCGATGATAAGGGTTACTTTATCTATGAGGCCAAGCGAGATGCCGAGGGCAACCCTACCGGCCTCAACGCCTCCACAAAAGCCCCCGGAAAAGAAGCGCCCAAGAAAAGAAAGATCTATAAGCGCTACCGCCTCTCACGTTTCTTCCACCACATGGTTCTCACCAAGGATAAGGCCTTCTATGGCATACTTGCGGGCTCAATGGACAGACGAGACAAGAAGAAGGGTCTTAACCGCCACCACGCACTTGAGCACACCGGCAAGGCCTTTCTCTATGGCTGTATCGACTGCGGAGACTGTGGGCTTGAGGCCTGTGTGTATACCTGCCCCATGTCACAATGCCCCAAGTGCCAGAGAAACGGTCCTTGCGGAGGCTCTAACCCCGGTGGATGGTGTGAGGTATATCCTAACGAGCGTTACTGCATCCATTACATGGCGTATTATCGCCTGAGGAAGTATAACGAGCTGCAGAAGATGTCCTCTTATACCACCCCGCCTAACAACTGGGATTACTTTGAAACCAGCGGTTGGTCCAACTATACGCATGAGCGCGATAACGCTGCCAACCGTATTCCCCTGTCCATTGGACTGGATGCACCAAAAGCACAAAGCCTATCATCAGATAGTGAAAGCGCATAAGGAATAATTCATAGAAAAAAAGGAAGAGGTAGACACATGATCATCATTGGAGAAAAAATTAACGGGTTCATCAAAAAAACCAGGGAAGCGATTGAAGCAAAAGATGCTGCCTACATCAAAGAGCTTGCCATCAAGCAACAGGAATGCCGGTCATCTTACATCGACATCTGCGCCGGAACGGCACAAGAGATTGAGATGGAGACCATGGAGTGGCTCATAGGGCTGGTCCAAGAAGTCTCAGACCTTCCCATCAGCTTGGACAGCTCTGATCCGCAGATCCTGATTGACTGTATCCCGCTCTGCAATAAACCGGGCATGATCAACTCAGTGTCAATGGAGGAGGGCAAGGTTGAGAAGATCTTCCCCATCATCGCAGACACCGACTGGAACGTTGTGGCACTCACGTGCAACCAGGATGGCATCCCCAACGATGCAGAAACCAAGTTTGCCATCGCAAAGGACATCATCGCTGCAGCCCACAAATACGGCATTGCCGAAAACAGGGTCTACATCGATCCTCTCGTCACCACCCTTGGCACCAGCTCGGACTCCATGCTGAACTTTGTTGGCGCCTTAAAATTGATTAAAGCTGAGCTGCCCGGCGCCTTTACCACCTCGGGGCTCTCAAATATCAGCTATGGACTCCCCTACCGCAAAAGCATTAACATGCAGTTCTTGTGCCTCTGCATGGATGCAGGGCTCGACAGCGCCATTTTGGATCCGCTGGATCCCTACATGCAGTCAGTGATCTATGCCACAAACGCACTTTTGGGCAAGGATGATTACTGCATGGAATACCTTGACGCCTACCGAGAGGGCCTCCTGCCGGTTAAGCCTGAGTAAACAGCATACTGAACAGTACACTGTACCTATGACAAGTTAGTAAGATTTGCGCACCAGAAAGGAAGACTCCATGCCAACTGACATTGAGATTGCACAATCGGTAACCCCCCGTAAAATAACCGAGGTAGCAGAGGACTTGAACCTCAACATGGACTACTTTGAGCCCTATGGCTACTACAAGGCCAAGATTGACTACAACATCCTTGACAAGATTGACCGCCCAGAGGGCAAGCTCATCTTAGTCACCGCCATTACCCCAACGCCTGCCGGAGAAGGAAAGACCACTACTCTCGTGGGTCTAACCGATGGCCTTGCCAAGCTGGGCAAAAACGCCATAGTGGCACTCAGGGAGCCTTCTCTTGGCCCGGTCTTTGGGGTCAAGGGTGGAGCTGCCGGAGGCGGCTGGGCACAGATCATACCCATGGAAGACATCAATCTGCACTTTACGGGTGACTTTCATGCTATTGGGGCAGCCAACAATCTGCTTGCAGCACTCATTGATAACCACATTTATCAGGGCAACGCTCTTGACATCGATACCAAAAATGTCACCTGGAGGCGCTGCGTTGACATGAACGACCGCCAACTGCGCTTTGTTGTTGACGGCCTTGGCGGAAAAACCAACGGAACCCCCCGCGAGGACGGCTACGACATCACGGTGGCTTCAGAGATTATGGCAATTTTCTGCCTTGCCACCTCTATCACCGACCTCAAGGAGCGCATAGCTCGTATCATCATTGGCTACAATCGTTCAGGCAAGCCGGTAACGGCAGGAGAGCTCAAGGCTGAAGGTGCCATGGCGGCACTTCTGAAAGATGCACTCAAGCCCAATCTCGTTCAGACCCTGGAAGGTACGCCGGCCATTGTGCACGGCGGGCCCTTTGCCAACATCGCCCACGGCTGCAACTCCATCATAGCCACTCGTATGGCCATGAAGCTCGGTGACTTTGCCGTAACCGAGGCAGGTTTTGGAGCAGACCTGGGTGCTGAGAAATTCCTCGACATCAAATGCCGCGTTGCCGGACTCAAACCCTCTGCAACCGTCATCGTCGCCACTGTGCGCGCGCTCAAAATGCATGGCGGAAAACCCAAGGATCAACTGATGAACGAAGATCTTGAGGCCTTGAAGGCGGGGCTTCCCAACCTACTCCAACACGTCTCCAATATCACCGAGGTCTTTGGGATACCGGCAGTGGTAGCCATCAATGCCTTCCCCACCGACACGGCCGCAGAGCTGCAGCTTGTAGAAGACGAATGCAAAAAGCTTGGTGTTAACGCTGTTTTGTCTGAGCACTGGGCCAAGGGCGGCGAAGGCGCACGTAAGCTTGCCGAAGAAGTGGTAAAAATCACTGAAAGCGAGCATGAGCTTACCTATAGTTATGATGAGGATTTATCCATCGAAGATAAGCTCAACGCCATCGCAACTAAGATCTATCGTGCAGACGGCGTAGACCTCACCCCGCTGGCTAAGCAGCAGGCAGCAATGCTTGAAGACCTTGGTTTTGGCAAGTTACCCATCTGCGTTGCCAAGACACAGTATTCCTTCTCGGATAACCCGGCTCTCATTGGTGCCCCTAAAGGCTTCAGGGTTGCGGTGCGCAGCCTCAAGGTAAGCGCAGGTGCCGGATTCATCGTTGCCCTCACCGGCGAGATTATGACCATGCCCGGCCTGCCCAAGGCTCCCGCAGCCGAGAAGATCGATGTGGATGCCACTGGCAAGATTACCGGTCTCTTCTAATAGTTAAGAGGTAGCTATGGACTACACAAAGATGAGTTGCGAGGACTTTGTAGAAGTCCTCGCGTCCAAGGCACCGGTGCCGGGTGGCGGCGGGGCTGCAGCCCTTGTGGGTGCTCTAGGCATGGCTTTGGGAAGCATGGTGGGCTCACTCACCGTAGGCAAGCCCAAATTTGCAGACGTTGAGGCGGATGTAGCTGAGCTCATGAGGCAAGCTGCTGAGCTGCAGTCAAAGCTCCTGGAACTTGTCAAGCGGGATGCAGAGGTGTTTGAACCTCTTTCAAGAGCCTATGGCATGCCCACAGAAACCGAGGAGCAAAAGGCCGAGAAAGCACGCGTCATGGAAGAATGTCTGCAGGAATGCTGTGCTGTTCCTTTAGAGATCATGAAACGATGTGCAGAGGCAATCGACCTGCACGAGCAATTTGGTGAAAAGGGCACTGCCATTGCCATAAGTGATGTAGGATGCGGGGTCATCTGCTGCAAGGCGGCCCTGCAGTCAGCAAGTCTGAATGTTTTCATCAATACCAAATGGATGGAAGACAAACGCAATGCAGAAGCAATAAACGCTGAGGCAGATCAGATACTCCAAACCTACCTTGCCAAGGCAGACGCAATCTTTGCCGATGTTGAAAAGCGTTTCAGATAAGAGAGGAGAGTTACCTTGATGACTGATTCAAATCTTGATACAAGCGCAGAGACCGTCCTTTTGAAGGGTGCAGACGTTGTTGCCGCCCTTGACGAAAAAACCTCTCAGAGGATAGAAGCCTTACGCCTCAAAGACATCAGACCAACTCTCGCAATCTTGAGAGTTGGCGAGCGAGGCGAGGATATCTCATACGAAAGAGGCGCAAGCAAGAGGGCCGAGAAAGTGGGGGTTGAGGTGCATTCGGTTGTGCTGCCAGAAGACGTATCCCAAGCCGAACTCCTCAACACCGTTGAAAAGCTCAACGCGGATGCCTCGGTGCACGCCGTGCTCATGTTTCGCCCCCTGCCAAAGCATATTGATGAGGGGCTTGTCCGCAACGCCCTCTCGCCTGATAAAGACATTGACAGTATCACCGACCTTTCACTTGCCGGGGTCTTCTCGGACAGCGCAGTAGGGTTTGCCCCCTGCACCGCGCAGGCCTGCATGGAGATACTCAGTCACTTTGGCATAGAGACCAAAGGCAAGAAGACTGTGGTGGTGGGAAGGAGCCTCGTTATTGGCAAGCCGGTAGCCATGATGCTCTTGAAAGAACATGCCACCGTGACCATCGCTCACTCGCGCACCATAGACCTGGCAGATGTTGTTGCCTCTGCGGATATCGTCATCGCGTGCGTAGGGCGGGCACAGATGATTGGACGAGAGTTTTTGAGCCCCGGCCAAGTGGTCATCGACGTAGGAATAAACGTAGCAGAGGATGGCTCATTGGTGGGCGATGTAGATACTAACGCGGCTCTCACCTGTGTCTCGGCCATCACTCCGGTACCCGGAGGAGTAGGCACGGTAACTACCTCGGTGCTCATGAAGCATGTGGTAGAAGCAGCAGAGCGCAGTGTGGAAGAGGCGGTTTAATGCAAGAAGACAACCGCACACGTGTTGAACATGCGGTGAGGGAGATTCTCTTTGCCATTGGCGAAGACCCCTCCAGAGAGGGCCTGGTGGAGACACCTGCCCGTATTGCACGAATGTACGAGGAGCTTCTCTCAGGACAAGAGGTAGACCCCAGGGAGCACCTCAAACGTTTCTTTGTTGACGATGGGCATGAGGAGATGGTGTTGGTTAAAGACATCCCTTTCTCGTCGATTTGCGAGCATCATCTCATGCCCTTTGTAGGTAGGGCACATATTGCTTACATACCTAAGAACGGACGAGTAGTTGGTCTCTCAAAGCTGGCGCGGGTGCTGGAGAGCTATTCCAGAAGGCTCCAGCTGCAAGAAAGGCTGACGACTCAGGTAGCAGATACCATCATGGAGATGCTCATGCCGCAAGGAGTGATGGTTGTGATTAATGCTGAGCATCTCTGTATGACTGTAAGGGGTGTGAGAACCCCCGGATCCACCACAACGACCTCCGCGGTGAGAGGCCTGTTTAAGAATGACCAGCGCACACGCTTGGAAGCGTTGGAGTTTCTGACTATCAAATAGCAGTGGCCAAGTGAAAGACTTGGTAGGAAAATGCTGAATGAACGGAGAGTGAATCGAAGTGATTATGCGGACTCTAAATCCGCCCAGCCGGGTGCAACTCCCGGACTCTCCGCCAATTAACTAGAAGGCTGTGCCTGGATTGGGAACTCGATTTGATGCAATTCACGAAGAACCAGATTCAAAGGTTAAGCGAGCTCGGTTGTGATTTTGACGCTGAGCACTCCTTTGCATCCGCAGATGCGAGGGAGCTGGCCTTCAAGGAGATGGAGCGCAGGAGCGTTGAGAAAAACCGGGCTGCCCTTCGTGATTTGAGGAAGGCCAAAGACGCGCCCTTTGTAAGTGCTCTGAGTGAGAGCATCTCGGCATTCTTGAGGGGTCTGGGCTTTCTGGAAGTTTCCACGCCCATCATCATTTCAAAGAGTTTTCTTTTGCGCATGACCATCGAAGATGACCATGCCTTGTTCAAGCAGGTGTTTTGGCTTGATGACAAAAGCTGCCTCAGGCCCATGCTGGCGCCAAATCTCTACGACATCTCCAAGCGGCTGCTTAACGTCTACGAAGCACCTCTCGGCGTTTTTGAGATAGGCCCTTGCTTTCGCAGGGAATCCCAAGGCAACAAGCACCTTGAAAGCTTCACGATGGTGAACTTTGTGGAATGGGGTGTTCTGGAGTCTCAGAAGACCGAGCGCCTCAAAGAGCTCATCTCCCTCTTTATGGAGCACGTAGGGCTGAGTGAATACTCCCTTGAAGAAGAAGACTCCGTAGTCTACGGCGATACAATAGACGTTGTTGTTGACGGCGTTGAGATTGCCTCGGGGGCTTTTGGTCCCCATCCACTGGACAGTAATTGGGATTACGCGGGCACCTGGATTGGTCTTGGCGCCGGCTTGGAGCGCATTGTTCTGATGCAAGAAAACCTGGATAGCATTCAAAAGACAGGGAGAAGCCTGCTCTATCTGGGAGGAATAAGTTTAAAACTCAAGTAAAAGTGAGATGAAGAACATGGACGTCAGTTTAGCGGGCATCAGCTCGCTGTTGAGCACAAATCTGAATAAAGACGAGTTATTCGCAAAAGCCCGGCAGGCCAGGTTTGAGCATTTTGGCAACGAAGTCTTTGCCTATGGCTTCAACTACTTTTCTACCTATTGCTCAAACCACTGCAGCTTTTGTTACTACCAAAGTGATAATGCCCATACCATTCGCTATCGCAACAGCACCGAGCAGGTGGTTGAGGATGCAAGACGCTTGGCGGATTCCGGTGTTCACCTGATAGATTTGACTATGGGAGAAGATCCCTACTACCAGCAGCACATCGAGAGGCTCGCTGACCTGATCCAGAGCGTTAAAAGCGCCACCGGTCTTCCTGTCATGATATCACCGGGTGTTTTGGAGGCTTGGCAATTACGTCTCCTTAAGGAGGCAGGCGCTACCTGGCTTGCTCTCTACCAGGAAACCTTTGACAAGGCTGCATTTGAGAGACTTCGTATCTGCCAGTCCTTTGAGGCTCGGCTGCGAGTCAAAGAAGAAGCGATAAAAGCTGGGCTCTTGGTTGAAGAGGGCCTTTTGACCGGCTGGGGCGACAGTTGCGAAGACGCGGCTGCCTCCATCCTTGCTATAAACAGCACTCACCCAACGCAGGTGCGCGCTATGTCTTTTGTTCCTCAGCCAGGTACGCCACTTGAGAGCTGGCCTGCAGCTGACAGTGAGCGGGAGCTCTTGATAATCGCTCTTCTCAGGCTGCTGTATCCCCACAAGCTTATCCCGGCATCCCTGGATGTTGAGGGACCAAAAGGTCTTGAAGACCGCTTAAATGCCGGAGCAAACGTCATCACTTCACTGATTCCGCCGCAATCAGGCCTTGTGGGGGTAGCGAGCAGGGATGACATCAAAGACGGAGGGCGGAGCCTGCCTCAGATTCAGACGATACTTGACAATGCCGGGCTCAAGCTGGCTTCAAGCGCTGGTTATCAGGCATATATCCAGGCGGCCTTGGACGAGCATGTTCGTTTTGGACGTGCGGACACAGAGACTTCACCTACTGATTTTTGTGCGCGTGAACACGCCAAGGTGTGGTGAGAGTGCCATGAGATTACTGGTATTAGGCGGACAACTCCAAGGAACCGAGATCACCTATTTGGCAAAAGAAGCCGGGTGGACAGTTAGCGTTGTCGATAAAAGAGAAGGTGTCTTGGCTTCAAGACTCTGTGACCACTTCATTTGCCTGGATATCCTTCAGGCCAGCCCTGACCTATTTTGCGGCTTTGACCTTGTTTTGCCGGCGCTTGAGGATTTGAGCGTCCTCAAACGTGTCCTGGAGCTGACTCAGGAAGCAGAAGTTCCCTTTGCCTTTGATTGGCAGGCATTTGTTCTCTCCCGTTCAAAGATACGGTCAAATATTTTTCTAGAAGACCTTGGGGTCAGAGTCCCTCTACCCATTGAAGAGTGTGTCCTGGAGAATCAGAAAACCTCAGCTGAACTATCTGGCAACAGCAAACTTGAGCAGTGCTATATCGTTAAGCCAAATTGCAGCAGCGGCAGTAAGGGTGTTGAGCGTTACCGTGATATTAATGCAGCATATGCCAGAATCTGCGCTGACCCAAGCGAGGGTCTTTTTGGTCAGGTCTTTTTAGAGGGCCCGATTTATTCGATTGAAGTCATATGCAACTACCAGCTGGTAAAGCCCTATATGGTTACGGAGGTAGTGGTAGACGATGAATATCACAGCCACCGCATACTTGCGCCGGCACCTATCTCAATTGAGTTGATAGAAAAGATCGAAGATCTCGGCATGAAAATCGGAAGCGCTCTTAACATGAAGGGCATCTTTGACATCGAGATGGTATACAACGAAGGAAACCTCTCTGTGCTTGAGATAGATGCCCGCATGCCAAGCCAGACTCCTATTGCGGTTTACCACGCAAGCGGCATCAACCTAGTTGAGGAACTCGCGAGAGTTTTTCTTGAGATTCCCTCTGCATCAAGCCTCACCTTGCCTCCTTTCAGCAAGACCGGCGCAGAGTATTCTCGCCACGTTGTTCTCCAGCATGTTCTTGCTCAGAAAAAGAAGGTGTCAAGCGCCCACAGTTCTACTGAGCAGCAGCTCACAGCTGAGGAATCTGTTGTACACTTTATTGGTGAGGGGGAGCTGACTCGCGCACCGGCGCTCAATCGGCAGAATGGCTTTTGTGGTGCTGATGTAGCGTTAATCGGCAATGACGCAATGCAGAGCTGCTTATTCGCTACCCTCGTGGCTATTGACGAATCAAGCAATTTGGCGGTTTGTAAAATGGACAGAATAGTAGAAGAGCTCGCTTTAAAGGTGGCTGCAGATGACTAGACTCTCTTCAGACCATATCAACTTGATAAACCAACGCCTGCCCAAGCTCGAAGAGCATTATCAGTCGATCACCGGCAAAAGCGTTCTTGAGATAGCACACTTTGCCTCCGGCACTGATTTTTTGCCTCTTGAGCAACGCAGTAAGCTTACCGTTGCCAGTATCCCTATTTCTTGTGGCGACGGAATCATCGGTGATTTTTCTGAGACCGTAGCGTTGGTCTTGAAAGAGTTTGCCGGTGTGAATACCTTTGTAACCGAATGCACGGATGTGGCCGGCTTCAATGAGGCTCTCGTCAAAAAAGCGGACATGGTCTTTATGGCAGATGACAAAGTTTGCCTCTGCTTAAACCTCCGCACCGGCGCACATTCCGACAACGGCTTTGCCACGGGTCGCGGCTTTGCCGCACTTCTCTACCTGAGTGCCCACGAGAATATCACCGAAGAAGTGCTCGTTCTTGGGGCCGGTAAGGTTGGTGCCGGCGCGTATCATTTTCTTCAAGCCAAACATGTCCCGGTTCGCTGGTATGATCTAAAGGAATCATCGCCCCACGGTTTAGATGCACAGCTCCTGGCCGGCGACTGGAAAAAGCGGGAGTGGAACTACATCATCGACGCCACTACCAGCCCCTCCTTCATTGGCGCAGACCAAATCAAGGCGGGCGGGATAATCTCTGCCCCCGGCATCCCCTTTGGCGTGAGCAATGCGGCTTACAAAAAAGCCGGACTGGTAATCCGTGATGAGCTGGAGACAGGCATCATGTCAATGTTTTGCGAGGCATCAAAACATGCGTAACACCAGCAACATCGGAGCAAAATATCGCGAGAAAAATGCCGGTCTCCTCAAAACCGTTTTGAAAATCAAGCTCTGGCGCTCCCGCACCGGCATCCTCCACGGCATCAAAGAGGTAGAGAGCAGCGGAGAATGGCTCCTCCTCTCAACCCACTGCGGCATAAACTTCAAAGTCAGAAACAGCAAAAACGGCCGTGGCCTCCGACAACTAAAAAACAAAAGCTTCAACAAACCCTGCAAAAAATGCGCCGTCCCTGGGTGGAAACTGGAGAAATTTGGCGCGTGAAAAAGGGGCGTGTTTTGGTTGCAACACTCGACTTCTTGTGACCCTGGGCTGCAACAGACGTCACTCCTCCACATCAATACAGTCTAAAGCTACTTCAAAAGCCCAATATAAGATTTTGGTGGCTACTTTTGCTACAAATTTCCACTTGTGCGCGAAATATGACTCTTTTTTAAACTGAAAGTGGCAGATTTCATTGCAAAACCACCATTTAGGGGTGTTTAACCTCTTTAAAGCGGCAAATCATCGCGCACAAGTGGAAATTTGTAGCAAAAGTAGCCACCAAAATCTTGTGAGAGCCTTATCGAAAGCTTTTTTACTCCTCAAAACACCCTTTCATCCGGGTGGGTGACTAAAGAGAAGTGCGACGGGAGAAGTGCGACGGCAAGTCAAGCGCATGAAGGAGCTTTGGAAAAGGAGAGGCTTGGCGCATAGCAGTCCCGAAAAACGCAAATATGTCATAGTGTTGACTGTAACAACTTGGGCAAAAAACCAGTGTGGTTGATAAATCCAATTATTTAATGCAAACAACCAGAGACGTTTGGCGGATGCGCTTGTATCCTTTTTGATGAGGAACTGTAGAATGGTGTCTATAACATTTTGATTGTCATCATTGCTTTTAGAAGAGGACTCGTATGGTTAGAAAGTACGTGCTGGGTAAGTCAAAGACCTGTGTTGGTTGTAAAACCTGTATGACTGCCTGCCTGACTAAACATTTTGAGGATGATGACATACCACTTTTCCGGATAAATGTGGTTAAGCTGGGAGATGAGACTATTGCCCTTGCCTGCCGCCACTGTGAAAAGGCGCCCTGTGTAAATGCCTGCCCGGTTGGTGCTCTTTATTACGATTTAGACCGCGTTGCGGTTAACATGCATAGATGCATTGGGTGTTCAGGTTGTATCAATAACTGCCCCTATGGCTCGCTGGTCCTTGCTAATCGACCTCAAAGCAA
>WRBR01000007.1 GCA_009784425.1 Coriobacteriia bacterium
GTTGGAACAGGGACGGGGTTGGAACAGGGACGGGGTTGGAACAGGGACGGGGTTGGTGTACCAGCTTGGCCTTTGGAACAGGGGGGCGGGGGTAGTGTTCCAATTTGGTCCAAGGACCAAATTGGAACACTAACCCCGTCCCCCTGTTCCAAAGGCCAAGCTGGTACACCAACCCCGTCCCTCCTGTACCAATCTGGGACACCAGCCCCGTCCCTCTGTCCCAAACGCGCTAGATTGCACCTACTGAGTCCTTCGGGAACCGAAGGGCTCAGGAGGTGCCAGATGCGGTGGCGCGTTCATAAATGCTCGAGTGGAGCGTATACTAATACGTGACCGAGAGCATTTATGAACGCAACGCCGCAGATGGTGCCTACTGAGTCCTTCGGAGCCATTCGTAGGCGATGGCGGTGAAGCACTGGGCCACATTCAGGCTCTGCGTAAAGCCGCGTTGGGGGAGTTTGAATTCAAAGTCGCAGGTTTCTCTGACCAGGCGTGAGGTGCCGGTGTCTTCTGCGCCCATGACAACAACGAGGCGGCCTTCGATAGGGGCATTCCAGATAGTGGTTTTTGCCTGGGCTGAGGCTCCCCCTACCCAAAAGCCTTCGTCCTTCAGTCGTTTGAGGCACTGAGAGATATTTGCCTCCTGCGCCACCTTGATGTATTCCACCGCGCCAGCTGATGTGCGGTAGACCGTTTTATTGACCTGCGCGGCACGCTTTTTGGGGATGATGACGCCCGTTGCTCCCACTACCTCGGCACTGCGAATGATGGCGCCCAGGTTACCCACATCGGTGATGTGATCCAGGGCAACAATGAGCGCATCTTTCTTGCCGCGCGCCTGCCCAATGAGGTCAAAGAGCGTGGCATATTGGTACACGTAGGGAGCCTCATCAAACTCAAGGCTTTGCTCTCTCCACTCACGCATGGGTGATCCTCGGTCCTTGTGGGGTGTCTTCTATGCTTAAGCCCAGCTGGGCAAGATTGTCTCGAACGGCATCTGCCCTGGGCCAATCCTTTGCCTCGCGGGCTTCTGTGCGTGCGGCAAGCAGCGCGCCTAAGGCCTCTTCGATGCTTGCGCCCTCGTATGCGGCAAGCTCGTTTGCCAAAGCGAGAAGCACCTGCTCGTCGCTGCCTGAAACCAGGCTCTCCGTGCCGGCATCCTTTGTGAGGTCAATACCCAGCACAGCCAGCAATTCTACGATGGTACACGCCAGCATTTGAAGATTGCCTGCATCAGCAGCCTCATCGATTCCTTTGGCCAGCAGTTGATTAGCTTCAGAAACCAACTCAAATACCACCGCAATTGCCCCGGCAGTATTGAAATCGTCATCCATGTACTCGCGAAAGCGTGTATGCGCTTGCTTGGCGGGACAAGTGGGAGCTGGGGAGAGGGACGGGGTTACTGTGGAACAGGGGGACGGGGTTAGTGTTCCAATTTGGCCCTTGGGCCAAATTGGAACACTAACCCCGTCCCCCTGTTCCACAGAACGTGCGGTCTCCACCCCTGCCGCTTCAAAGTCGTCTAATACCCACTGGATATTCCGTAAGGCGCCTTCTATGCGTTCGAGGGCTGCGGTTGCTTCTTCCAGGCGTTCGGGCGAGTAATCAAAGGGTGAGCGATAATGACTCTGCAGCATCAAAAGCCTGAGCGCCTCGGGGCGCACGTGTTCCAAAACATCCTTGAGCAGCAGAAAGTTACCCTCGCTTTTGCTCATCTTTTCTTTGTCTATGGTCAGCATGCCGCCGTGTAGCCAATAATTGGCAAAGCCGCCTGAAGCACAGGCTTCAGACTGCGCACGCTCATTCTCGTGATGAGGAAACACCAGATCCTCGCCGCCGGCATGTATGTCAAACGGGGTTCCCAGATAACGCTCGCTCATAGCCGAGCACTCTATGTGCCAGCCCGGGCGCCCCTCGCCCCAGGGAGAAGGCCAAAACGGCTCGCCCGGTTTTGCGGCCTTCCAGAGGGCAAAGTCGAGAGGGTCACGCTTGAGTTCGTTTACGTCCACGCGCGCGCCGGCCACAAGGTCATCGATGTTGCGTCCGGAGAGCTTGCCGTAAGAGTCAAAGCTGCGCACCGAAAAGTACACATCTCCGTTAATCTCGTAGGCATGCCCCTCCGCAATCAGGCGCTCGATGAGCGTAATCATGGGAGTGATCTCCTCGGTTGCCTTGGGGCACACACTCGGCTCCTTGACGCCCACGGCCTTCATGACTTCCAGGTAGGCATTGGTGTACTCTTCTGCCACCTCGGCAGAATCCCGCCCCTCTTCACCCGCGCGGTTAATAATCTTGTCATCCACGTCGGTGATATTTTGGACGTACGTCACCTCATAACCCGAGTACTCAAGGTAGCGCCTGATAACGTCAAAGCTCAAAAAGGTGCGGGCGTTGCCAATGTGAATATCGTTATACACCGTGGGGCCGCAGATATAAAAGCCTACCTTGCCGGGGGTTACCGGGGTGAATTCCTCTTTGCGGCGGCTCAGTGTGTTATAGACTTTCATCGATACCTTTGTTTTCTAGTTTAGTCCTGGATCCTTCGGCTACGCTGCGCTTTGCTCAGGATGACAGGGAGGATATGGGGCTCAGTGTGTATTAACTTCTTTCATGCGCCTAGATTCTTTATTGCTGCGTCAAGCGTATTAAGCTCGGCTTCTAAGGAGTCTAAGCGCTTTAAGATTTGCTCCAGTTGCTCGTTGCTCATGCCTTGCATGCCCTGATTCTCTAGGTCTTCAACGCGTTTGGTGAGCGCAAGCAGGTCTTCTTCCAGAGGATACGGCAGGGGCTCGAGCCTTGAGAGGTCGGCCGCAGAGACGCGCACGCCATCTTGCCTCACAATGCGCCCTGGTATTCCCACTACCGTAGAATCGGGGGGGACGTTGTCAACAACCACGGCTCCGGCACCTACCTTAGAGCGCGCTCCAACGGTCACATTGCCCAGCACTGCAGAACCAACGCCAAGAACAGCCCAGTCCTCCACGTTGGGGTGACGCTTGCCCGTTTGCTTTCCGGTTCCGCCGAGGGTTACGCCCTGAAAGATAGTCACGTTATTACCCACAACGGCCGTCTCGCCAATGATGACTCCCATGCCGTGGTCGATGAACACCCGCCTACCCAGAGTGGCTCCCGGGTGAATCTCAACCCCGGTGAAAAAGCGCGTGCACTGACTCATAAATCGCGCAAGGCCGCGCCTCCCCTGCTTCCAGAGATAATGCTCACAACGATGCGCAGCCACCGCATGAACGCCAGGGTAATTGATCAAGACACCGGCTGCAGACGGAGCCGCAGGATCGCGCTCCCTTGCCGCCCTGATGTCCTCCCTAATTCTGCTAATCATTCCCGCTCCTTCGTGTAATGCTTCTCCAACAAGCTTACAGTATACGCGCTGATGCCCTCTTTGCGGCCTTCAAAGCCCAGGTGCTCGGTTGTGGTGGCTTTGATGCCAACCTGCTCAAGGCTGATGCTCAGTGCTTCGGCGATGTTTGTGCGCATCTCGTCTCTGAAGGGGGAGAGGCGTGGTTCTTGGGCGATGATGACGCTGTCTATGTCCTCGATGCGCCAGCCGTCAAGAGTCAGCAGCTCGTGCACCCATCTGAGGAGATTGAGGGAGTTGGCGTCTTTATATGCGGGGTCGCTGGGAGGAAAGTGCTGGCCGATGTCACCCAGGCGGGCTGCCCCCAGCAGGGAGTCCATGATTGCGTGAACGAGTACATCGGCGTCGGAGTGCCCGGCCAGGCCTCGCGGGTGCGCGATGCGTACGCCGCCCAGGATGAGCGGCCGCCCTTCTGATTCCGAGGCAAAGGCGTGTGTGTCTATGCCAAGACCGATTCTCAATTTTCGATTTCTTGTTGGCGTTTGCGGAGGCCGGCTTCTACGGCGGTGGTGTCTTCGGGTACGGTGATTTTGATGTTGTTGCGGGGGCCTTCTACCAGTGCTATCTTGCCGCCGATGCGTTCTACCAAGGATGAGTCATCCGTGCCAACAAAGCCGTCGGTGAGGGCAACGCGGTGCGCCTCCTTTATCACTGCAGTTCTGAATACCTGCGGGGTTTGTGCCGTCCAAAACGCCGAGCGATCCGGCGTGCCGAGGATGTTGTTCTCACTGACTATCTTGAGCGTATCGATGGCAGGGTAGCCAACCACGGCTCCGTCGTAGTCAACGCTCCCCTTTACCGCTGCTATGGTGTGCTCAATTAAAGCGGGAGTAATCAGAGGGCGGGCGCCGTCGTGTATGGCAACAAACTCAAACTCCTCCCCTACCAGGTTGAGTCCGGCTAGTGATGATTCCTGACGAATCTCGCCAGCAGGTGCCATGACAACCGGGGTAACAAAGGGAAAGGAATCGATAGCCTCGTGGCAATACTCCTGCATGCGGTCTTCAGGGCACACCACAACAATTAACCCCACATCGGCAACCGCGTCAAAGGCCTCGGCGCTCCAGGTGAGAATCGGCTTGCCAAAGACCTCCAGCAGCTGCTTGCCGCCGGGACGGTGAAAGCGCGCACCAGTGCCCCCGGCCAAAATGACCGCGGCGGTTTGCGGATGGCTGGAAACCCGCCCCTTTAAGGAAAGGAGCTCCATCTCGAGCATGTCCATGTTTTCTTTATTGGCGATGAACTCCGGCTGCGCCAGAATGCTTGGGCCGCTTACCGGGTCGCGGGAAGTGCCCAGAGAAGGGCGCTCATCGCTGCCGGGAAGAATTGCCTGTTTGTCCAGAGAATCAATCATGTTGAATTAAATAGTTGAACGTAAACGCATGAACGACTTAGCCAGCGCACGCACATTGTCAATGCCCAGGTCTTCCATGCGATCGTCAAAACCATCCTCCGAGTCGGTGATAACTGCATGAAGGCTTCCGTACTCATCAATAATACGCGCCACAGCCTCTTCGTCAAGCATAGAAATGCGGCTGATAGTGCGAAATCCGCGCGGAGATATGTGCTCTTCGGTTGCGGGCGCGTCAATGTAGCCCAGCAGGTGTAGGATCTGCTCGCCGTTGTCCTGCGGTTTGAGCTTGACGATAGCCTTGGCAATGTCCATAACCGCCTTTGGATCGTTGGAGGTTGCATAGTCACGGATGATAAGCTTAAAGGTCTCGGCCAACCCGCGAGAAAGCTCCTCGATCTGCCCGCGTAAAATGCCGCTGTTGTCGCCCAAAAAGTCGATATTAAGCTCAGTTTCAATGGCAAGATGGAAGATGCGGATAAAGCGATTGATTACGTCGATGAAATCAGCCACCGTTGAGATGTCGTCCATTTCAAGGAAGCTCAGGCGCATGCACGAGCGGTCAAGATTGGTGCGGTAGTTCTGCAGGGCCATGATGCCCTGGTTACATCGCTGCAGCAGTATGCCCTCTGAGTCAAGCGTGAGTGCCTCGCCGTCTCGGTACAGCGTGGTTTGCCTGCGCCGCTTGGAGATGGCAATGGCTATCGTGTTGGTTTCTGCAGACGCGCGGGAGGCGCTTCGGTGGCGCATGCCGGTTTCTGGCGTGGGGATGTTGGGGTCGGGGCTCAAATGGATGTTGGCGCAGATGATGCGCTTTGCCTCGTCACTCAGCAGAATTGCCCCGTCCATCTTACTGAGCTCAAAAAGCCGCTGCGGCGTAAGGTCAACATCTATCTCAAAACCGCCGCCACTTATGGCGAGAACTCCCTCCACATCGCCTATGCAAATGAAGGCTCCGGTCTGCGCCGAGTTAATTAAATCAATAGCCTCTCGAAGCTGCGTGCCCGAAGAAACCAAGTTGATAGCGTCATCAAAGTGATCCAGGCGAATATCGCTGAACAGGCTATGGATTTGTTTCATTAACTTCTCCTCGAATAAGCACGGCTAAAAAGCTTGTGTACATAATAGCAAAAGCGAAGCCAAACTCTCTCCGCTTCTTGGCTGTTTATGTGCAAATCCCTAATAACTCTCACATCACTTTGAGTAAAGGCCTAACCCTTCTCTCTTCTCTCTTCTCTCTTAACTCTTAACTCTCACTTCACTCCGCGGGGCTGCCTTCGTTGCCGGGGGTTCCGGACTGTGGTCTGCCGCCGCCTTTGAAGATGGGGGTGATGAGCTCGGTTTCGCGGGCCAAGGTGTCGCGCTTGCGTGGCTTGGGAATCTCGCCCTCTTCAACGGAGAAGACAATCTCATCGTCTACCAGGTTGGCAACGATAATCTTGCCTGGCTCCCAGCGCCCTTCGAGGACTCCCTCGCTGATGGGGTCTTCGAGCAAGCGTTGTATGGCGCGGCGAAGAGGTCTGGCACCATAGGCGGTGTCGGTTCCTTCATCGGCAATAAACTCACGCGCCTCCTTGGAAAGAGAGATGCTCATGTTCTGGGTAATCAGGCGGTCGCGCAGGTCGCTCACCATCAGCTCAACAATGAGGCCAATCTGCTCCTTGGTGAGACTCTTGAAGACGATGATCTCGTCAATGCGGTTCAAGAACTCCGGGCGGAAGAGCTTCTTCATCTCGGTCATCACGCGGGAGTTGATCTCTTTGTCAGAAAGCGCATCACCGGTGTCAGAGCCGCCAAAGCCAACGGGGGTGCCCTGGGCAATCTCACGCGCGCCCACGTTAGAGGTCATGATGATGATGGTGTTGCGAAAATCAACCTTGCGACCTTGGCCATCGGTGAGGCGTCCCTCTTCGAGAATCTGCAACAAAATATTGAAGATGTCAGGGTGAGCCTTTTCAATCTCGTCAAACAGCACCACGGAATACGGCCGGGCGCGCACCGCCTTGGTGAGCTGTCCGCCCTCGTCGTAGCCCACGTAGCCGGGCGGCGAACCCACCAGGCGCGAAACCGTGTGTTTTTCCATGTATTCACTCATGTCAAAGGAGATGAGAGCGTCTTCGGTAGAGAAGAGAAACTCCGCCAAGGCCTTGGAGAGCTCGGTCTTACCCACGCCAGAGGGGCCGAGGAAGATGAACGAACCACCCGGGCGCTTGGGATCCTTAAGACCGGCGCGCGAACGTCGGATAGCCTTGGATATGGAGGTCACGGCCTCGTCTTGACCAATGACCCGCTCGTGTAAAACGTCTTCCATGCGGAGCAGCTTCTCGGTCTCGGCCTCGGTGAGGTCGGTCACCGGCACGCCGGTTGTCATGGAGACAATATCGGCAATCTCCTTGGCAGAAACGTTGGCAACGTCTTTGGAGCTGTCCTTGAGCCACTGCTCTTCTACCTGCAGGCGCTCTGCCTGGAGCTTTTTCTCGGCATCGCGCAGCTGGGCGGCCTTTTCAAAATCCTGAGTGTTGATGGCTTCGTCTTTTTCTGCCCGGATTTTACGGAGCTTCTCGTCAATCTCGTGCACCTCGGTGGGCAGCGTCATATTGCGTATGCGCATACGAGCCCCGGCTTCATCAATGACGTCGATGGCCTTGTCGGGCAAAAAGCGGTCTTGCACGTAGCGATCAGAGAGCGACACGGCGGCCTCAAGCGCCTCATCTGAGAAGCGCACGCGGTGGTGCGCCTCGTAGCGGTCGCGCAGACCCTCAAGAATCTGCACCGCTTGATCGCTGGTGGGTTCATGTATCATCACCGGCTGAAAACGGCGCTCCAGCGCAGAGTCCTTCTCCAGATGCTTGCGGTATTCATCTGAGGTAGTGGCTCCAATGACCTGAATCTCGCCACGCGAAAGCGGCGGCTTGAGAATCGCGGCCGCATCAATGGAACCCTCGGCAGACCCAGCGCCAATAAGTGTGTGCATCTCGTCGATGAAGAGGATAATCTTGCCGTCGCTCTTCACGGCGTTGATGACCTGCTTGAGTCGCTCCTCAAACTCACCGCGGTACTTGGATCCGGCAACCAGGGCTGGCACGTCCAAGGTGATGATCTGCTTGCCGCGCAGGATGTCGGGCACCTGTTCGGCAGCAATGAGCTGTGCGAGGCCCTCGGCAATGGCGGTTTTGCCCACGCCCGGGTCTCCCAAAAGCAGCGGATTATTCTTGGTGCGGCGAGAGAGAATCTGCATAACGCGCTCAATCTCCATCTCGCGCCCCACCACAGGGTCGAGCTTGCCGTCGAGGGCTTCCTGGGTGAGGTTGGTGCCAAATTCCTTGAGGATGCTGGAGCCGTCGCCCGTGTCAATCTCGGCGTCCGAGATGTCTGGGTGCCCTGCGTAAGCAGAGTTCTTCTGCAGCTGCTCAACAATGGCCTTCTTGATCATCTCGCCGTCGATGCCCATCTGAGAGAGCGCCTGTATGGCCTGCCCGTTGCCCTCGCGCACAATGCCGAGCAGGAGGTGCTCCGTAGAGATATAGCTCTGGCCGAGCTGCATGGTCTCGCGGAGAGCATACTCCAGCACACGCTTAACCCGCGGGGTAAAAGACAGATGGCCCTGAGGCATCTCCTCGCTCGAATTAACGATGGACTTAACCTGAGCCAAGACCTCATCATATTTAACGGAGAGCTTGTCAAGCGCCTGGGCAGCAATGCCCTCTTTCTCGCGCAAGAGGCCCAAAAGCAGATGCTCGGTGCCCACATTGGACTGACCCAGCTGCCGCGCCTCATCTTGAGCCGCCGCCAACACCGAACGAGCTTTGTCGGTAAATCTATCAAAAGACATAAGATACTCCCTATCTCAACTTGCTATCTGTTCTCACAGCCCCACTTTTTGGTACAGAGGGACGGGGTTACTGTACCAATTTTTTCAAAATTGGTACAGTAACCCCGTCCCTCTGTACCAAAACTGCTTCAACTAAAAGCTTTCTTCACGCATTTGCGGAAAGAGCAGAACATCGCGAATGGACTCTGCATTAGTAAGCAGCATCACGAGTCGGTCGATGCCTATTCCCACGCCTCCGGCTGGAGGCATCCCATACTCTAAAGCACGGATGTAGTCCTCATCATAGCCCATTGCCTCTTCGTCGCCGGCGGCCTTGGCGGCAAGCTGCGCTTCAAAGCGCTCGCGCTGATCCACCGGATCGTTGAGCTCACTGAAGAGATTGGCAAACTCACGGCCGCAGATGAACAACTCGTAGCGGCTGGTGAGCTGAGGATCCCCCACTGTTTTTTTAGCCAGCGGACTCACCTCAAGAGGATGATCCGAGACAAACACCGGTTGAACAAGCTTGGGTTCTACCAACTTCTCAAACAACTCACCAATCAGTTTACCCTTGCCCCATTGCGGTTGTATGGCAAGGTGATTACTTTTTGCTAACGATTTTAGCAATTTATAGTCACAGTCAAAAGAAATCGGCTGTCCCACGGCCTCGCTCACCAAATCAAGCATGCTCTTTACCGGCCACGTGCCGCCCAAATCCACCTCCACGCCCTGGTACTCAAAGCGCAGGGTGTTGTTGGCAGCCAGGCAGGCGGCCTGGATGACCTCGCGGGTAAACTCCGCAATGCCGGCCACATCGGTGTAGGCCTGATAGGCCTCAAGCATGGTGAACTCGGGGTTATGCGAGTGGTCCATGCCCTCATTTCTAAATGAACGGTTTATCTCAAAGACCCGCTCAAAGCCGCCCACTAACAGGCGCTTTAAGTGCAGCTCAGGAGCCACACGCAAATAAAAGTCCCTGCTGAGGGCGTTATAGTGAGTCACAAATGGCTTGGCAGTGGCGCCCCCGGGAATAGGATGAAGCATGGGAGTCTCCACCTCAACAAACCCGTGCAGCTTTGCCGCAAAACGCAGGGCGTCGATAATCTTAAAGCGCTTGGCAAAGACCTCTTTAACCTCAGGATTCATGATTAAATCAACATAGCGCTGACGATAACGTGTTTCCTTGTCAGACAAACCGTGAAATTTCTCGGGCAGGGGTCTCAGCGCCTTAGTCAGCAGCTCAAAACTCTGAGCCAAAATAGACAGCTGGCCCCGCTGGGTGCGCATCATCAGGCCTTCTACGCCAATGAAGTCCCCAATGTCCAAGTCTTTCAACTGCTCATAGGCCTGCTCGCCTAAGGTGTTGACTCGGCAAAACAGTTGAATGTCGCCCGAGCCGTCGCGCAGCACCACAAAGGCAAGCTTGCCCTGATCCCTAAAGGCCATGATGCGGCCGGCTACACTCACCATATCAACAGTGGTTTCGCCGTCAGGCAAGTCAGCGTAGCGCTCGGTGAGCTCTAAAGCCTTGGCACTCGCCTCAAAAGTAAACGCATAGGGGTTGCCGCCGTCTTCGATAAGAGCCTGGCGCTTGGCCTTTCTTACTTCAACAGGATCGTCGACAATCTCACTCACTATTGCTCCTTGAGTTGCAGTTGCACCCGCTATGCCTTGCCGATTTTTAGAATGGTGAGCTTGATTTCTTTGCCGGTGGGACCCTCGGCTACAATCTCGTCGCCCTTATGCGCTCCTAAAAGCGCCGCCCCCATAGGTGACAGATTGGATATCTTGCCTTCGGCGGCATCAGCCTCGGCCACTCCCACAATGATGAACTGCCGCTCAACGCCGCTCTCCATCTTTACGGTAACTTTATTGCCAATGGCCACTTTGTTGGAGCGCTTGGGCGCTTCCACCACCGTTGCATTTGAGAGGATGTGGTTGATCTCGGCTATGCGACTCTCAACCCACGCCTGTTCATTCTTGGCATCGTCGTACTCAGAGTTCTCACTGATGTCACCAAACTCACGTGCGTTCTTGATGCGCTCTCCTACCTCGGCACGCTTAACCGTCTCAAGCCTCTCAAGTTCTGCCTTGAGACCCTCGCGGCCATCTTCGGTGAGTATGATCTCTCTTGCCATGTTGTTTCTACCCGTTCTACTTCAATTTGGCTACAGACTGTGGCGGAGCCAGGCTCCTGCCGTATTGGCAATACAAACGGCATACGAGACTTTTGTGCCACGTATGCCGAAAAAAGCTCCTCAGAATACTAACTGGTGGCAGCTCCGCATTTTTTGCAGAACTTAGCATCAGCTTCCAGGGCTGCGCCGCATTGAGCGCAAAAACCAGCGGCGGGCGCTTCTTCTGCTGCCGGTTCATCTTCTTTGACAGTAACCTTCTTTACAGGAGCCTCCTTTACAGGAGCGTCCTCAACAACTGCCGTTGCCGTAACGGGAGCAGCTGCTCCCTCGCTGTCTTTGGTTTCACCGTCAACAGATTTCTTTGCAGCTTCAAGCTCGCTGTTAACGCTGTCCACGCCTTCTCGCACGCCTTTAACGGCCTTGCCCAGCGCAGATCCCAGCTTTGGCAGGTTCTTGGGTCCAAAGATAATCAAAATCACCAATAAGATGACAATCATCTCAGGCATACCCATACCAAAAATCCTCATTATGCCTCCTCATGCCTTTCAGCTATAGGTAAGGTATTTAGCAGCAGATAGGGTACCACTCTTCGTCTCTGTTGTCTTGTCTCAAGTAAAAACTTTCCCCATCTCACTGTTAGGTTTACACGAGTAGTTGGCTGAGGGATTGGGCAAAGTCTATGGGGTCGGCTACGGGGAGGCCTTCTACCAGCAAGGCTTGGTTGTAGAGGACGTTCGTCAACAGGGCGAGGCGCTCGGGGTCATTGTCGGCGGCGTCTACCAGCTTGGCAAAGATTGGGTGATCCACGTTGAGCTCAAGTACGCGCTGGGAGCTTATTCCTCCCCCTTCGGGCATGGCTGCGAGTATGCGCTCCATCTCCAGGGAAACAAAGCCCTCCGCGGTGATGCCGGCAGGCATGTCGTCCAAACGAGTAGAAAGGGCAACCTTGGAGACCTTGCCGTCAAGTATCTCTTGCATGGCCTCAAAAAGCCCGCTAAACTCCTTGGACTTTTCTTCGGTCTCCTTCTTTTCTTCTTCGGTTTCAAGGCCCAGGTCAGCACCGGCTACATTCTTAAAGGGCTTCTCGTCAAAATCGCGCATGACGTTCATGCAAAAGTCGTCAACCTCCTGCGAGCAGAGCAGCACGTCAAAGCCGCGCGCCAACACGCTTTTGACCATCGGCATCTTTGCCAGCAGACTCTCGTCTTCGCCGGCGGCGTAGTAGATGGCCTCTTGCTCAGCAGGGGCGGCGTCTGCGTACTCACGCAAAGACACCATCTTCTCCTGCTTGGCTGAGTAGTACAAAAGCAGCGGTGCCAGCGTCTCCTTAAGAGAGCCGTAACTGGTGTAGATGCCGTACTTAATGCCGCGGCCAAAGCACTCAAAGACTCCTTCATAGGTCTCGCGGTTGTCTGCCATCATGGTGGTGAGCTCGCTCGTGATCTTCTTCTCAATGCGCTTGGCCATAGCCCTTAACTGGTTGTTCTTCTGCAGGGTCTCGCGCGATATATTGAGGGCCAAATCGGCGCTGTCCACCACGCCACGCACAAAGTTGTAGTGGTCAGGCAGCAAGTCAGGGCACTTCTCCATAATCATCACGTTGGAGCTGTAGAGCGCCAGGCCCTTCTCAAATTCTTTGTTGTACAGGTCAAAGGGAACATGCGAGGGAATAAACAACAGCGCGTCGTAGTTGAGCACGCCCTCGGCTTTAATAGTAAAGGTGGCTGCCGGCGCGGCGTAGTCGTGAAAGTCGCTCTTGTAGAACTCGGCGTATTCCTCCTCGCTCACGTCTGCCTTGCGGCGCTTCCAGATGGGGGTCATGGAGTTGAGGGTCTCCATCTCTTGGTAGCTTTCGTATTCAAGCTCATGATCATCGCCGGCGTCCTCGGGCGCGGGCAGCGCGCGCTGCTTGGTCTTTTCCATACGCACGGGATAGCGCACGTAGTTGCTGTACTTTTTAACGAGGCGCTCAAGTTCAAACTCTGAGAGAAAGAGGCTGTAGTTTTCTTCGTCAGTGTCTGCCTTAAGCGTAAGGATGACGTCGGTGCCTTGCTCAGCTCGCTCGGACTCCCTCAGTTCGTAGCCGTCTATGCCGTTGCTCTGCCATGCCCAGGCCTCTTTACCTTCACAAGACCTTGAGACAACGCGCACCTTGGAAGCCACCATAAAACCGGAATAGAAACCCACGCCAAACTGACCGATGAGGTCAATGGCCTCGTCCTCAGCTGTGTCGTAGTCAAGGCTGCCGGAATACGCAATGGTGCCGAGGTTTTTATCCAGCTCATCCTTGGTCATGCCAATGCCGTTGTCAGAGACGGTAATGGTGCGCGCCTCGGCGTCAAAGGCCAGCGTCACAGCCAGCTCTCCGCGCGTTACCTTAATGGAGCGGTTAGTGAGGCTCGCCAGATATATCTTGTCAAGCGCGTCAGACGCATTGGAGATGAGCTCTCGGAGAAAGATCTCTCTATTGGTGTAGATAGAGTTAATCATCAAATCAAGCAGACGCTTACTTTCAGTCTTAAACTTCTTCATGGTGGTTGGTGCCTTTCTATCAACTGCTGAAGGAAACATTTTAGCAAAAAGGAACCTTCGCTCGGTTGTGGTAGGAACCGAGCGAAGGCAGAGTTGGAGCTTATGCCTACGAGTGCTAGGCGGTCGTTGGTTGTGTGTTGAGGAGCACTTGCTGCTGGGTGCTGGGCTCGGCATCGTCTTCTACGCGTACGCGCTTGTGGCTCAGGATTGCCGCAGCGAGTACCGCAACAAAGGCGATGGCAAAGATTACGGACCAAGTGTCAAACAGCGCCATGTCTTGCGCAAGGTTTTGCGTGAGGGCAAACAGCACCACCATGATGACGAGCACCGCGGTTGAGGCAATCAGCGGAATAGCATGGTAATGGTGCTTTCCTTCTTTGCTCTCATCCACTACCTGGCCTTGTGCATTGACCCACTCGCCGTTAATCCGACTATATCCAAGGCGGTGTCCGGTGGGCTCATCAATGCGCTTTTTGCGAGTGGCTGCCAGCACCAACCGCAAGATAAAGGCCAGTGCGCCCAGCAAGAGGGCGAGCAGGTTGAAGAGGCTCCAGTGATCGCTGGCAAAGAGCGGCACGTTGGTGCCGAGGATGGTGAGCATCTGACCGATAACCTCAAGTTCCTCGTCACTTTCGGGGCTTACTGTTTGCGTGGTGCTGGTGTCTGGCTGATAGCCTGTTGCGCTGTTCCACAGAGCAGTGATGACTGCGTTGCCTGTAACCGTGCTCCAGATGCTGGAGGGCGTGTCCCAACCGGCAAAGTCAAAGCCAGAGCGCGTTGGGTCAGCCGGAGGCGTTACCGTACCGCCCTGCAGAACCGACTCGGTCTTGAGCGTATTGCCCACGCCGTCCACAAAGGTGATGGTAAAGCTCGTTGGAGGCGTTACCGGTGGCGGCACAACAATCGTGGGCGGAACAACAACCGTGGGCGGAGGCGTTGGCTCCGGCTCTGGCTGCGGCTGTGGCTCTGGCTGTGGCGCCGGAATAGCGGTGTACTGCGCCCTCACGGTAATGCTGGCGGTCACCACGTTAAATGGCGTGTCCCAGCCCACAAAAGTGTAGCCGTCACGAGCGGGGTTAGCAGGAGCAGTAGCAGCGCCGCCGTAGGCAATACCCGTACGCACTGCCAAGACCGTACCGTCCCAGTCCACAAAGGTCACGGTGTAGGTGGGCGGAATAGCGGTATACAGCGCCGTTGCGGTTAAGTCGGCGGTAACATTGTTGAAGGGCATATCCCAGCCGGCAAAGGTGTAGCCGGTGCGCGCAGGATCAGCCGGAGCAGTAGCAGTGCCACCGTAAGCAATACCAGAGCGCACTGCCAGCACGCTACCGTCCCAGTCCACAAAGGTCACCGTAAAGGTGGGCGGCACGGGGATGAGCGTGTGCAGGGCCATCACGGTAAGATTGCTGGTTACGTTGTTGAAGGGTCTGTCCCAGCCGCTAAAGGTATGACCGGCGCGTGCGGGATCAGCAGGGGCAGTAGCAGCGCCACCGTGCAAGATACCGGTGTGCGTCTTTAGCACCGTGCCATCCCAGTCCACAAAGGTCACGCTGTAGGTGGCATACACGTTGATATTTACCGTAACGCTAACGGTGCTGTCCTCGGCAAGCTCAAAGCTCACGGGGTAGTTGCCCGCAGCAGCAATAAGGCCCGGGGTACCGGCAAGCTGCACGGTGGGTGCAACGTCAGCTTCAACGGCCACGGCATTGGCACCGGTCAAATCAACGTAGTTAGCTGTTCCACCCAGGAAGGCAACCACTTCATCAACGCTCATAGATACGTTGCTCGCGGCAATGGCGTAGGATTTGTTGCCATCGATGACATCGCCGTCCATGACCACAAAGTTCACGGTGACAAAAACGGAGGGGTCTTCGGCCACTCTAAACAACACCGGATAGATGTTGGGCAGCACGCCTACCGTACCCATGACCCACTGTGCAGTTGCGGTGCCGGGCCTGCCGTCGGTTTTGAGGGCATGGGCGTTGGCACGAGCTACGTAGGTGGCACCGGTGGGCATGCCGGCCACAAAGGCGGCGGCCTCGTCAGTTGTCATAAACACATGGTTGGCGGCAAGGGCATAACTGTTGTTGCCTTGTGCTACATCGCCGCCCATGACTACAAAGTGCACGGTTACAAAAACGTCGGTGTCTTCTGCCACCTCAAAACTGATGGAATAGATGCCCTCTTCGGCAAGGATGGCACCGCTGCGCCACTGGGCTGTGGCGGAGTCGTCCACGCCGTCAATCCTCAGGGCGTGAGCGCGCGCGGCACCCGCATAGTCGGCAGCGCCGGCGAGGAATGCCTCGGCCTCGGCAACCGTCATGAGCACGTGGGAGGCAGCCAGGGCATAGGCCTTGTTGCCCTTGATAACATCGCCGGCCATGACCACAAACTGCGAGGTGGCACTGATGGTGGTGTCATTGGTTACCACAAAAGTGACCGGATACACCGACTCAGACCTGGTGATCTCGCCACTCCACCAGTGAGCGGCGGCAGGCAGGCCGTCGGTATCTGCGGCCCATACCTGGGCGAGGCTCATATAGTCATCACCCGTGGGGCTGCCATCCAAGAAGGCTCCTGCCTCGGCAGTGGTAAAGAACACATTGTCTGCCGTGATGGAATACCCATCGGCCACCACAAAGAGCACGGTCACACTAATGGCGGGATTTCCGTCTGCGCTAAAGCTTACTTCGTAGATACCCTCATCATCACTAAAGGCGGGTGTGCAGGTAACAAACAGGGCAGCGCTGGTATCAGGCGAGCCGTCTATGGTCATCACGCGTGCGCCCGCAGCATCAACAAAAGGCATGCCGTTGGCGATGAACGCCTGAGCCGTGGCCACATTCATGTGGACATGGCGGGCGGCAACCAGCAAGAACTTGTCATCGTGGTCAAACACGTCGCCGTCATAGACAACAAAGCTCACGGTAACCCGCACGGAGGGGTCTGCAACAAGCTCAAAAGTGATGCGGTAGACGCCCTCAACAGCCAGCACCGCACCGCTTACGTGGTTCACGGGCATGGACTGCTCGTCAGAGATTCTCAACGCATGCGCCTCGGCAGTGCCAATATAGTCTGCGCCTGCATCGAGGAAGGCCTGGGCCTCTGTCACACTTAAAAACACGTGATAGGCGGCCAGGGCATAGTTCTCGTTTCCGGCAATGACGTTGCCCGCCATCACCACAAAGTTGATGGTAGCGGTAACTGTGGGGTCAGCATCCACGGCAAAGGTGATGCGATACACGCCCTCAGATGCCATAGCTGCACCGCTTACATGGCTCACGGCTGCAGCGCTTGAGCTGGCAATCACCAGGCCGTGCGCGTTGGCCTCTCCAACATAGTCTGAGCCTGCGCGGGTAAAGCCCTCCGCCTCGTCCACGGTCATATAGATGTGGCTGGCGGCAAGGGCGTACTCGTTGTTTCCGCCCACCACACTGCCTTGCATAACCACAAAGTTCACGGTAGCACTCACCGAGGAATCCTGGGTCACGGCAAAGCTTATGGGGTACACACCCGGCGCGGCTGCAAAGGCCGGCGAGCCCACAACAGAAACCGTGGCAATGCCGGGGGTTCCGTCAAGCTTAAGGGCGTGGGCAGCGGCGCGGGAGACAAAGGGCGAGCCTGCGGTGATAAAGGCTGCTGCCTGCTCAACCGTCATGAATACATGGGAGGCGGCAAGGCCGTAGGTTTCATTGCCGCTGATAACATCGCCTCGCATGACTACAAATCTCACGGTAACGGCAACGCTGGGATCTTCTGCTACCTCAAAGCTCACCTGGTAGATGCCTTCGCTCGCAGTGAGCGTACCGCTCTTCCAGCGTGCGGTAGCGCTGCTTGCGTCTTCAATCAAGAGAGCGCGCGCATGGGCGGCGTCCACGTAATTTGCACCCGCGGCAAGAAAGGCCTGAGCCTCATCCACGGTCATAAACACGTGATCTGCACCCAAGGCGTAATCGCGGTTTCCGCCAATCACGCCGGAGTCCAATACCACAAACTGCGCGGTAGCCTTGATGGTGGGGTCTTCTTTCACATTAAAGACAATGGGGTAGATGCCCTCAGCTGCCGGGCTCTCTATGGTGCCGCTCTCATACTGTGGCGTTGCGGGGGTGCCGCTGTCTTTGTGAGCAGCCCAAACTTGGGCAAGGCTCTCATACTTGGCAGCCGTAGGTCCGCCGTCAAGAAAGGCCTGCGCCTGGGCAACAGTCATAAAGATGTTCTCTGCCGTGATGGCGTATTGGTCTGCCACCACAAAGTTCACGGTAACACTGATGGAGGGCTCATCCTCAACACAGAAGGTGACCCTGTAGACTCCCTCTTCTGCGCTAAAGGCAGGCGAGCAGGTAACAAACAGGGCAGCGCTGGTATCCGGCGAGCCATCTATGGTCATCACGTGGGCGTTGGCCTCGGTGACAAAAGGCATGCCGGCATCAATAAACGCCTGAGCCGTGGCCACGTTCATAAGGCGGTGCCTTGCGGAGATGAGCAGGTACTTTTCATCGTGGTCATACACGTCGCCGTCATAGACAATGAAGTTGACGGTGACCGTAACCGTGGGGTCTGCATCCACCGCAAAGGTGATGGGGTAGATGCCCGAGGTAGCCAAGCTGGGCAGGGCGCCGGCCGTGTGGCTTACAGCGGTGGAAGTGGCGTCAGAGATCTGGATGGCGTGAGCCCGGGCTGCATCCACGTAGCTGTCACCGTTGGCAACAAAGTCCGCCGCCTCGTTTGTACTGAGGAACACGTGGTAGGCCGCCAGGGCGTACTCGCCGTTGCCGCTGATGCGGTCTCCCGCCATGACCACAAAGTACACGCTTACGGTAACGGAGGGATCAGCAAGCACGGCAAAGCTTATGCGATAGACACCTTCGGCTGCAACAACCGCACCGCTTAAGCGGGCAACGGGCGTGGAGCTGGCGTCTTCGATCTTAAGGGCGTGTGCTTCTGCGGCGCCCAGGTAGTCAGCTCCGGCGGCGAGGAATGCCTGCGCCTCTCTCACGGTTAAAAACACATGGTTGGCGGCTAGGGCATAGCGGTCATTTCCGCCAACAACGCTGCCGTCCATAACCACAAAGTTCACGGTAACGGCAACGCTTGGGTCTTCTGCCACCTCAAAGCTGATGGGATAGATGCCCTCGGTGGCCATCACAGCGCCGCTTGCCCACTCAGCTGTGGCCGTGCCGCTGGCGTCAACAACTACGGCGTGGGCGTTGGCTTCAGCCACATAGTTGGCCGTGCCAGCCAAAAAGGCTTCAGCCTCGGTGGTGGTCAAGAATACGTGGTTTGCGGCCAGGGCGTAATCGGTGTTGCCACTGATGACGCTGCCTGCCATAACCACAAACTTAACGGTGACGGCAACGCTGGGATCTTGCAGCACGTTAAAGCTCACGGGATACACACCCGGCACGGCCGTAATGGTTCCCAAAACCCAGCGGGCTGTTGCCGGGCCTGGCGTGCCGTCAATCTTAAGGGCATGGGCGTCCGCGTGTGCCACGTAGGCAGCACCGGAAAAGCCGCCGGCCAGGAAGTGATTGGCTTCGGCAACCGTCATAAAGACGTAGTTGGCAGCCAGCGCATAGCTGTTGTTGCCGCTTGCAACGTCACCGTCCATAACAACAAAGTTGACGCTCACGGTAACGGTGGGATCTTCTGCTACCTCAAAGGCAACCGGATAGATTCCCTCAATGGCGGCAAAGGTTGGACTGCCCTTGAGCTGCACGGTTGCTGTGCCGCCCAAAACGGCAGTTGCCCAGGCCGTAGCCTTTAAAGCATAGGCCGCGGAGTCAGGGCTGCCTGCAAGAAAGCTCGCTGCCTCGGCAGTGGTCATGAGCACATTGGAGGCTCCAATGCGGAAATTATCGGCTACCACAAAGTTGACCGCAACCGTTATGGAGGGGTCAGCCACTACCCTAAAGACCACCACGTAGGTGCCTTCTGCCTCTGAGAAATCCGGAGTGCAGCTGACCAGCTGCACCGCAGTGCTGCTGCCGTCTGAGAGACGGAGCGCATGGGCGTTGGCAAAGGTAGCATACGGAAGACCCAGAGTGATAAAGTTTTTGGCTTCGGCAACAGTCAGGTATACGTGGCTTGCGGCCAGGGCATACCGGGCATTGCCGCTGATAACGTCACCTTCCATAACAGTAAAGTTAACGGTGACGGTAACGCGAGGATCTTCTGCCACCTTAAAGGTGATGGGATAGATGCCAGGAGCAGCAACAACGGCGCCGCTTGCCCACTCAGCAGTGGCCAAGCCGGTGGCATCAACAAGCCGAGCGTGGGCGCCGGCCTCAAGCACATAGTCAGCGCCGCCAAGGAGAAAGGCTGCTGCTTCGTCCTCGGTTAAAAACACGTGGTTGGCACCAAGCGCGTACTCGGTGTTGCCTCCAACAAGGTCGGCATCCATCACTACAAACTTAACAGAAACCCTCACGCTGGTATCCTGGGCAACCACAAAGTCCACGGGATACACACCCGGCAGAGCCAAAATGGTACCCATAGCCCACTGTGCAGTAGCGGGGCCCGGTGCGCCTCCATGCTTAACGGCATGAGCGCTCGCGCGGGCTACATAGGAATAACCAGTGGGAGAGGCGGCCAGAAATTCCTGAGCCTCGGCAAGGGTCATGAATACGTAGTTGGCGCCGAGAGCATAGCTGTTATTGCCGGAGACCACATCGCCGTTTTTAACCACAAAATTGATGGTGATAGAAACCGTGGGGTCTTCTGCCACCTCAAAGGTGGCGGGGTAGATACCCTCCTGGGCCAGCAGGCCCACGGTGCCTCTGAGCTGGGGCGTAGCGCTGCCGCCGGCAACGGCGGTTGCCCAGGCCTCAGCTTCTGAAACGTAGGCGGCGTCAGCGGGGCTGCCTGCAAGAAAGGCCTCTGCCTCGGCAGTGGTCATGAATACGTGATTGGCTCCAATGCGGTAGTTATCGGCTACCACAAAGTTGACCGTAACCGTTATGGAGGGGTCAGCCACTACCCTAAAGACCACCACATAGGTGTTTTCTGCAGCCGAAAAGCTCGGCGTGCAGCTGACTAACTGCACCGCAGTGTCGCTCCAGTCAGAGAGCCTCTTGGCATGGGCGTAAGCGGCGGTGACATAAGGATAGCTGCTTGCAATAAAGGCGTTGGCCTCGGCAATGGTCATAGAAACGTGGTTTGCGGCAAGGGCATATTGGGGGTTACCGCTGATAACGTCACCTTCCATTACAACAAAGTTAACGGTGACGGTAACGCGCGGGTCTTCTGCCACCTCAAAGGTGATGGGGTAGATGCCCTCGGTGGCAATAACTGCTCCGCTGGCCCACGCGGCGGTGGCCGAGCCGGAGGCATCCACTACCAGGGCGCGAGCGGTGGCTGAGCTTACATAGTTGGCTCCTCCGCTGAGAAAGGCCGCCGCTTGTGTCTCAGTCATAAACACGTGATTGGCGGCTAGGGCATAGTCTTTATTGCCAGCGATCTCATCGCCAGCCATAACCACAAACTGCACCGTAACCGCAACCGTGGGGTCTTGCTGCACGTAGAAGGTGACCGGGTAGGTGCCCTCAAAGGCGCTCACGCTGCCCATTGACCAAATGGCGGTGGCTGAGCCAGAAACACTGTTGGTTCTTATGGCGTGGGCGTTTGCGCGAGCCACGTAGGCGGGACCATTGGGGTATCCGGCCAAGAAGTCGGTGGCCTCGTCAAGAGTCATATACACGTAGTTGGCAGCGATTGCATACCGATCGTTGCCGTCAATCACATCGCCTTTCATAACCACAAAGCTGATGGTTGCCGTAACAGAGGGGTCATCATCTACCGCAAAGGTAATGGGATAGATGCCCTCGGCAGCCTGAGCTGCGCCGGCTACATGAGATACCAAGGCATTGCTCTCATTGCTGAGCCTCATGGCGTGGGCGCCGGCCTCTGCCACATAGTCGGCTGCGCCGGCGAGGAAGGCTGCCGCCTCGTCTTCAGTCATATAGATATGGTTGGCGGCAATGCCAAACGTATCGTTACCGGCTACTACATTGCCATCCATGACCACAAAGTACACGGTCACGTACACGTCAATGCTCTGGGCCACCTCAAAGCTCACGGGGTACACACCCGGGGCAACGGAAAAGGCAGGAGTGCCCTTTACCGCAACGGTGGCAACGCCGGGGGTGCCGTCAATCTTCACGGCGTGCGCATCTGCGCGGGATATAAAGTGAGAGCCCTCGGAGATAAATTGCAGAGCCTCTTGGGTGCTCATAAACACATGGCTTGCGGCAAGTGAGTAGATGCTGTTGCCATCTATCTCATCGCCTCTCATGACAACAAATCTCACCGTGACGGTAACTGAGGGGTCTTCTGCCACCTCAAAGGTAATGTTATAGACGCCCTCGGCGGCTACCAGAGCGCCGCTCCTCAGCTGGGCGGTGGCGGGATCTGCCTCAGGAACCGTGATGGCATACGCGCCTGCGCGGTTTACGTAGTCAGCTGCGCCTGAGAGAAAGCCCTCTGCATCGGCCAAGGTCATATACACGTGATTGGCAGCAAGGCCGTAGTTGTCGTTGCCGGCAATCTCGCTGCCGTCCATGACCACAAAGGAAACCTCAATGTTGATGGGCAGCTCATCGCTTACGGCAAAGACAAAGGGATAGATGCCCGGAACTGCCACGAGGGTGCCGCTGATGAGCTCGGTTGCGGTGTTGCTTCCGTGCTCGTCGGTAGCCCATACATGGGCGCGGAGCATATAGTCATCAGAGGAGGGGCTGCTGTTAAGAAAGACCTCTGCCTGAGCAGTGGTCATGAAGACGTTTTCTGCGGTGATGCTTGAGCCTTCGTACACTATAAAGTTAACAGTGACACTCACCGAGGGGGTGCCGTCTACACAGAAGGTAACCCGGTAGGTTCCCGCAGTAGCGGCAAAGGCTGGTGAGCAACTCACAAAATACGGCTGGCTGATGTCTGGTGAGTTATCGATGGTCATCACGTGGGCATTGGCAGCATCGATGTAGGGAGAGTTATCGCCTGCATCAAGCAGATCTTGCAAAAACTGCTCTGCCTGGCCCAGATTAAAGCGTACATGGTTGGCAGAGATCAGCAGATACTTGTAATCGTGATCTATGACGTCTCCATCATAGACTACAAAGTTGACGGTGACCTCAACTGAGGGGGCTGCATCCACACTAAAGGTGATGGGATACACACCCACTGCCGCAGAGATTGCTCCGCCTGCATGGCTTACGGAGGCGCCGGTCTCGTCACCCAGTCTTAAGGCATGGGCAGAGGCGGCTCCTACGTAGTTGGCGCCCTCGTTAAGAAAGTCTTGGGCCTCTTCAAGGCTCATGAATGCACGGAAGGCAGCAATGGCATACTCGCCATTGCCCTTGACCTCGTCTCCGGCCAAAACCACAAAGTAGACGGTGGCCTGGGCAGAGGGGTCAGCATTCACCGCAAAGGTGATGCGGTACACTCCCTCGGCAGCAACAAGCGCGCCGTTTGTGCGGCTTACGGCTGCCGGGCTTGAGTCACTGAGCCTCATGCCGTGCGCGTTGGCCTCGCCAACGTAGTTTGCTCCATTGGCGAGAAAGTTGCGGGCCTCATCAATGGTCATATAAACATGGTTGGCCGCAATGGCGTATTGGTCGCTACCTTTGACTACGTTGCCATCCATAACCACAAAGTACACCGATACCTGTACCGTTGGGTCTGCGTCTACCTCAAAGGTCACCGGATAGGCTCCCTCTGCGGCAAAGAAACTGGGTGCTCCCATAACGGAGACATCAGCCGGGCTGCTGTCTTCGATAAGCAGTGCGTGGGCGAGCGCCTCGGCAGTAAAGTCCTTGCCTCTGGCGATAAAGGCTTGCGCCTCTTCAACACTCATGTAGACGTGATTGGCAGCAATGGCAAAGTCTGAGTTGCCGCTGATTTTGTTGCCTGCCATGACCACAAACTTAACGCTCACCCTTACGCTTGTGTCTTGGGCAACGATAAAGTCCACG
Source organism: Coriobacteriia bacterium (assembly GCA_009784425.1). GTDB lineage: Bacteria > Actinomycetota > Coriobacteriia > Coriobacteriales > UBA8131 > WQXH01. Next base: position 23,174 of record WRBR01000007.1, read on the forward strand.
GGGTAGACACCTTCAACTGCAGAGACGGTGCCAAGGGCCCACTCTGCGGTGGCCGGGCCGGTGGTGCCGTCAATTCTCACAGCATTGGCACCGGCGGCGGTAACATAGGCGGCTCCGGAGAAGGCACCGGCGCTAAAGGCGCGGGCTTCTTCAACGGTCATGTAAACGTAGTTGGCTGTGAGCAGGTACCTGCTGCTGTGATTCATGACGTCTGCGTCATAGACGGCAAAGTAGCGTGTGTTAGAGGTGACAAAGTTGCCGTCTGAGTCGGTGGTGCCGTAGACAACGGGGTAGATCCCCTCGGTGGTGATGTCAACGCTGCCGCTGTAAATGACAAAGCGGGCGTTGTCAAGTAGGTAGCTTTGGCTGTCCACATCGTCAGTGGCAGTCATGCCCAAACTCTTGTGGTAGTCAAGGTAGCCGCTTGGGTTGGCAAGCGGGTCTCCCATAAATGAGGGGTCATTCAGCTTGAGCACAACGGGCGTAGTGGCCGTGAGTGTGGGCGGGCTATCTGAGATGTTCACCAAGATGTTGGCGCTCACTGCGGGCTCTTCTTGCACTCTGGCGGTGAAGAAGTTGTTGGCGGTGTCAGCTGCGGCGTTGGTGGCAATGTTACGAGAGACAAACTCAGCGGTTGCCGGACCCCTGTTCAGGGCGCCACCGCTCCAGGATATTATCTGGTAGGCGGTAACCTCTGCCTCGTCCATCAGTGCCTGGTTGGTCACTGCCTGTGACCACTGGTAACTCTTGCGCTCGGTGATGTTGGTGTACTCTATATAGTAGTTCTCTCCTACTGCCACCTTGTTGGGGCTTACGTGTACGTAGAAGTTCTCCTCAAAGTCTATGTCTTTAATCTTGACGGTTACGGAGTAGTTGCCCGGAGCTGCGCTCGCGCCGTAGAGAAAGTCAGTTGCGCTCACCTCAACATCCTTTAAGGTTTTGGTGGGCACCAGCAAAAAGCCCTCGCCCTCAATGAGGCTCAAAAGCTCTGCTGGGGTGGTGATGAGTTTGGCGTCATCAATTGAGATGATCTTGTTATTGCCGGTGATTTCAAACTGAACTGCCTGCACCGTTATCTTGGCGGCGGCAGGTACTACCATGTCATGGAGAGCGGTGTCTGCAAGCGGCTGGGTGTTGCCGTTTTCGTCGGTAAAGACTATGGCAATGATATCGTCTTCATACAGATTGTAGCTGCTCTCAATATCAAAGGTCCAACTACCGCTGGCATTGCCGGCGCCGTAGACAACGCCGGTGCCCGGTAGCGCAGACCACGCGTCGTTGCGATAGATCTGAGCAGTTACGGTTACCGGGGAGTTGTCGTTTTCTGCCTTGTCCCAGGTGCCGCTCAGCGCGCGCTGGTTGGCATAAAAATTAATGGGCAGTAGGGAGGTAGCCGGCAGGGGCGGCACAATGTCCGTTACCGTGACGGGGCCCGTGCTGGTGAAGACTTTGCCCATATGCCGCTTGGTAAATCCGGGATCGTTATCTGCAGGCTCGGCAGGTCCGCGCCAGTATTCTATAACCTCATAGGTATCGCCCGGCTCTAAGAACAGGTCGGTATTGGTGGGCTCGCTGAGGTTTTTCTCAAGGCGGAGCACGCCGTCAAGAGTCTTGACGTTAGTTTCTTCGGCATAAAGATCCTCAATTAAGAGTGATTTGCTTGCTGTGGCCAGTGCATCAAAGGTATCGCCGTTTGCCTTGACCACCTTAACGATGGCATGCACCTCGTCGTCCCAGAAGGCGCGTCCGTCTAAGTCTAGACCCTCGGGAACGCTACCGGTCCAGCGTACATACCTGTCAGCGTTGGTAGCGCTTTCTAGACCCCTGATCTCAGGAGGCGCATTGTTGGCGCTGATGCGGGTGTAGTTGTCCATGCGGTTATTTGCATGCGCGCCATACCATGCCTGGAAGGTGGCATCGCCACTTCGCCAGGTCCAGGTGCCGCCGTTGATTTGATAGTCGATGAGTGTATGTACTCCGCCAACGGCGGGATTGCCATTCCAAACCTCAGCCCCTCGGCGCCATACAGCAACGTCAGATGCCTGGGAATTCCACACTCCCCCAGAGCCAATGTTGAATATCCTGCCGCCGCCCGCTCGTGTGTTGACAAAGTCATAGTAGAGCGGTTTTATCATCGTAAAATTAAAGTTAGCTCCTGTTGCATTGACAACAGGCCAGGTGGTATTGCCGGTGTTGCCGCTTGCAACAAAGACCGTTCCCTCGCCAATGTATATGTTGCCGTTAGCATTACCGCCGGCATCAATGGCAGTTCCGCGGTCGGCGGTTATCATGCAGGCAGAAGGCCCGTTGGAACCGCTTCCTTCAAGGCGAAAGCTAAAGCGCGCACCGGTGTAAAGGATTGCCTGCATCTCGCCATCGCCTCCCGCAATTGAGGCGCCGCCGGTTGACAGGCCTTCATTGCGCACAAATACCTGTCCGCCGCTGGTGATGTTGAAGTCATTGTCAGTGCCATAGAAGCGGATAGCCGGAGCCTTGGTGCCGGCTGAGTAGCTAAACTTATGGATATCAACAACTCCTCCGTTGGAAACATTAAAAGTCTGATTGTCTTCAAGCCTAAAGCGAAGCGTGGCTGTCAAGGGACCCGCGTTACTCCGCTGGGTTAAATTGAGCTGGGAGCCTATGCCGTCAACGGTGAATAATCCGCCGGGTATCTGCTGGATCATCGTTGCCTGCGCGTCTCTCGGCCGTGTACTGTGGGCTTCAATGACGCCGCCGCTTTCAATGGTGATGCCACCCTGGGCCGCGCAGGCCACTATGACCGCATTGGTGGTTCCTATGCCGTCACCGTTGCCGGTTGCGGTTATGCGGGCACCGTTGTTCACAGAGAGCGTAGCTCTATAAACACCGGTTCTTGTACCCTCGGGGTAACCAATGTCAATACAGTTGCCCCCGTCGGTTTTAAGAGTCACCTGGGCGCCATCAAGGGCATTGAAGTACCGGGGCTCTGCAGAAGTGGTATTGGTGCCGCGCAGATCAATCAGTGTTTGGGCTTCCTCACCGGCTGTTGCAGTGCCTGTGATATTGGCAATGGCATTAGCTTGAAACACAACACTCGTGCCGCTGATAGCCTTGTTCACCACCATTATAGTAGTAAGCGAATTGGGGCCAAACACATAGCGACAATAACCGCCAGACCCACTGGGAGTATCCGTCATAAGGATGCCGTTGCTTGCATTGGTGATGGAGAGCTCGGCGCTAGAGCCCACGGTCATGGACGTTTGAGTGCTGGCTGTAAAGTTGATAGCAATGCTACCGCCACTAAGATTGAGGCCTGCATCGCTGCCAATCACCACAGTGTTGACTACGCTGATGAGAGCTCCTGAAGCAGCAGAGCCGGTGACGGTGTTTCTGGAGAGAGAGACTTTTGCACTATCTGCAACATGTAATTGATTGCAGGTGATTTGTGTATTAGCGTTAGTTGCACGCCAGTCTACGAGTCCGGCAAGGGTTACCTTGGCACCAGGTGCGCTTATGAGATAACTGACGGGAGTTGTGCTTGCTGCAACATTGTTAACAGTGATATCCCAGCCGGCACTATTGGCAGCAGTGCCGCCGTTTATAGTGGCCACTTGCCCCAGACGCGTAATGGTGAGATTCTCCAGGGTAAAGCTGGCTGGCTGAGTTGCCGTGCGGTTTCCGAGAGTAAAGGCATTGCCTGCAGTGGCGTCTGTGCCAAAGTTGATGTTCCACTGTCCTCCTACGCCTACCACTCTCAGGTCACGGGTTATCCCTGTGAGGTTTTCGCCAGTGCCCGTAGTGGTTCTGGTGATGTCATTCATAACATGAATCTCTGAGACGGTAGTGTCGAGCCAAGCGGCTCTGAGTTGCTGCCAGTTGGTGACCTCGGTGCCCTCAGAGAGCGGTGAGATCTCACTGGCTGCTTGCATGATGCCCTCGAGCCCTTCAGGCTCTGAGGCATTAGTGTTAGGCGAGTTAAGACCGGGAGGTGTACCCAGAGGAACTCCCGGCGTTTGCGCCGGCTCCTCGGCGGAGCCTCCTGCGCTATCGTCTGGCAGCGCCAGTTCATTATCTGCGGGCGCACCGGTGTTTGCCTCTTGTGCTGCTATCGATGCGAGAGGCACCAAGGTCACCGCCAGCATCGCTGCTAAAAACAGCGAAAGCGCCTTGCTGAATACAGAGCGTCTCGTCTTTGGCGCCTGCTTACGCGTGGCTTCAGTAGCCAATGATTTGCTTTTCATGATTACCCACCCTTTTCTTTTCCCATATCACATTTATTGATTTTCCGCACAATTGCTTGACGCTTCCCAGAACCACTGCAGAAAAATAAATGTGCATTTCCCAAATAGAATTTTTGTCATCCACCACAGTTTGCTTAATGTAGAGTTTTTCCCTCTCCCAATCTCCTACCAGACAATGGGAGCCCCATAACAAAAATTCCTACCACTAATAAGCCATATTGTGACTTAGTGAGCACATTCTAGCACAATTTTCAGCCCTTGTATACCGCTACCCAGCTAAAACAATGTGTTTTTTTTGTGATGACAGCAACAGGGCAAAGCGAGCTCAAATGACAGTAACAGAGGCTAAAAAGGAGGCTGAATGAGAGTGGGCACACCCATAGACACGCCCGGATTTTTTTAATGCAAAACTGCCAGTTATCCAAAGTGGAGCGCAATGCGCGCAGTCGAAGAATCCCGTGAGCAAGCGTACCAGCGGAACCTGTGAGCTTTAAGCAATCATTGGTTGAGTGTTGAGGTGTATTTGCTGCTCGGCGGTCAGCTCAGCTTCGTCTTCTATGCGCACGCGCTTGTAGCTCAGGATGGCTGAGCCAAGTGCCACAACAAAGGCAATGGCAAAGAATATGGACCAGGAGTCAAGTAGTGCCATGTCTTGCGCCAGATCTTGCGTGAGAATGTAGAGCACCACCATGATGGCTGACACCACGGCCGAGATAATCAACGGAATAACGCGGTAATGGCGCTCACCTTCAATGCTCTCGTCCACAGCCTGACCATCAGCATTGACCCACTTGCCGTTAACCCTACTATAACCAAGACGGTGTCCAGTAGGCTCATCAATCCGCTTTTTGCGCCTCAATGCCATTACCAGCATTATGATAAAGGCCAGTACACCCAGCAGAAGGGCAAACATGTTGAAGAGGCTCCAGTAACCGCTGCCAAAGAGCGGCACGTCGGTGCCGGGGATGATGCGTGCCTGGATGGCGAGCACGGGTTCTTCGTCACTTTCACTCACAAACGTTTGGGTGTTAATGTCTGGCTGATAGCCTGTTCCGCTGGTCCAGAGCGCAGTGATGACTGCGCTCCCCGTAACCGTGCTCCAGGTGCTGGAGGGCAAGTCCCAGCCGGCAAAGGTGTAGCCGGCACGCGATGGGTCAGCCGGAGGTGTCACCGTGCCGCCCTGCGTAACCGTCCCGGTCTTAAGCGTATTGCCCAAGCCATCAACAAAGGTGATGGTAAAGCTTTGCGGAGGCGTTATCGTTGGCGGAGTTGGTGGCTGCGGCGGCGGCGGCTGCTGTTGAGGCGGTGGCGGAGGCTGTTGCTGAGGTGGTGGCGGAGGCTCTGGCGGGGGCGCCGGATTAGCGGTGTACTGCGCCGTTACGGTGAGATCAGCGGTCACAACGTTAAAGGCAGTATCCCAACCGGTAAAGGTGTAGCCACTGCGCGTTGGGTTAGCCGGAGCAATGGCAGCGCCGCCACTAGAAATACCGCTGCGCACTGCCAAAACCGTACCGTCCCAGTCCACAAAGGTCACGGTGTAGGTAGGCGGCACCGGGATGAGTGTATGCAGAGCCGTTACGGTGAAACTGCTGGTTACGTTGTTGAAGGGTCTGTCCCAGCCAACAAAGGTAAAACCGGCGCGCTGAGGATCAGCAGGAGCAGTAGCAGCACCGCCGTGTAAGATACCGGCGTGCGTCTTCAGCACCGTGCCGTCCCAGTCCAAAAAGGTCACGGTGAAGGTGGCGTACACAGTGATTATCACAGTAACGTGTACCGTGGTATCCTCTGCCACCTCAAAGGTGATGGGATAGAGACCCTCGCTTGCAACAAGCTCTCCGCTTACCCACTGGGCGCTCGCCGAGCCAGTGGCGTCAACAACCATAGCGTGGGCACCGGCGGTGGCAACATAGTCAGCCCCTCCCAAGAGAAAGTCCGCCGCCTGCACGTCAGTCATAAACACGTGGTTGGCTGCAATGGCATAGTCATTGCTGCCGGCTATCTCATCGCCTTCCATAACCACAAACTGCACCGTCAACGTAACCGTGGGATCTTGTTGCACGCCAAAGGTCACCGGATAGGTCCCTTGCAAAATGCCCACGGTGCCAATTAACCAGATGGCGGTGGCTGGGTTGGTGCTTCCGTCAGTCCTGACGGCCTTGGCATTGGCTGCTGCAACATAGGCAGCTCCGGAGAAGGCGGTGGCGGTAAAGGCGCGGGCCTCGTTTACAGTCATAAACACATAGTTGGCCGTGAGTGTTGGGGGATCGCCTGAGAGGACTTGTACGGAGAAACTCTCCTCAAAGTCTTCGTCTTTGATTTTGACGGTTACGTAGTAGTTGCCCGGTGTGGCAGCGGCGCCGTAGAAAAAGTCAGTTGCACTGACTTCAACATCCTTGGAGGTTTTGGTGGGCACCAGCAAAAAGCCCTCGGCCTCAATGAGGCTTAGCAGCTGGGCTGGGGTAGAGATGAGTTTGGCATCATCAATTGAGATGATCTTGTTTTTGCCGGTGATTTCAAACTGAACAGCCTGCACGGTTATCTTGGCGGCGGCAGGTACTACCATGTCACGGAGATTGGTGTTATTGAGCGGCTGGGTATTGCCGTTTTCATCAGTGAAAACAATGGCAATGATGTCGCCTTCAAACAGATCATAGCTGCTCTCAATACCAAAGGTCCAACTGCCGTTGGCGTTGCCAGCGCCGGCAACAGTGCCGGTACCCGGAAGCGCAGACCACGCGCCGCCGCGATAGATCTGAGCAGCCACGGATGCCGGAGAGTTGTCATGTGCTGCCTTGATCCAGGTGCCGCTCAGCGCGCGCTGGTTGGCATAGAAATTGGTGGGCAGTATGGAGGTAGCCGGCAGGGGCGGCACAACGTCCGTTACCACAATGGGGCCGGCAAAGGTGAGGACCTCGCCTATGTGCCGCTTGAGAAAGAGGGGGTCGGTATCGGTGGGCTCGGCAGGGCCGCGCCAGTACTCAATTACGGTATAGGAGTCGCCAGCCTCAAGAAACACATTGAAGTTAGTGGGCTCGGTGAGGTTTTTCTGCAGGCACAGCACACCTTCCAAAACCTTAACGCCTTGCTCTTCGCTGTAGAGGCTCTCGGCAATGTGCGAGGTGGTGGCGGTTGCCAGCGCGTTGAAGCTGGTGCCGTTTGCCTTGACCACCTTAACGATGGCATGCACTTCGTCGGTCCAGAAGGCGCGGCCTTCATATTCGAGCCCCTCGGGCACGGTGCCGGTCCAACGCACGAATTGGTCGGCGTTGGTGGCGGGTGCTTCCATAGCTCTGATGACGGGAAGCGCATTATTGGCGCTGATACGCGTGTAGTTTCCCATGCGGTTGACATTTCCATTGGCATTCCACCACGTTTGAAATGCGGAGTCACCGCTGGCCCAAGACCAGCCTGTTTGGCCGGATGCAGTTTTTCTGAGTGTGTAATCTATAAGAGTGTAAGACTTCTCGGGATCTTCCCACCAATTATTTGTGCCGGCAAGCCAGATGGCAACGTCTGAGTTAGTGGAGGTCCAATCTCCGCCGCTTCCAATGTTGAAGATAGAGCCGCCGTCAGGGCGCTTGTTAACAAAGTCGTAGTAGAGCGGGTTATCCATCGTAAAGTCAGACCTGCCACCGGTGGCGTTGATAATAGGAAAGGTGCTATTGCCGGTGCGGCCTTCTGCAATAAAAACCGTACCCGGGCCAATGTTAATGGAGCCGTCTCTGTTGTTGGATGCATCAATGGCAGGTCCACGGAGAGCTACTATCTCACACGAGGAGGGAGTCCCCGTTACCGGGCTTTTGCCCTCAATGCTAAAGCTGAAGAACGGTGCTGCGTACTCAATGGCGCAGTTTCCGCCTGCGCTCGTATCGTAGCCAGTGCCGGCTCCTCCATGAAAGACCTTTACGCGGCCGCCGCTGGTTATATTAAAAGCGTTATTTGGACCGCTCCCAAAACGGATGGCAGCGGTATTGGTGGAGCCGGTGTAATAATCACGCGTAATCTCAACGTATCCGTCATTGCTCACGTTAAAGGCTTGGTTGCCTACGCTCCTAAAGCGGATGCAGGCAGTGCGGCCGGCACTTGAGCTCGCCTGGCTAATCTTGAGCTGGGAGCCTTGGCCATCAACGGTGAACGTGCCTCCGTCTACCTGTTGCACAATGGCGGACTGTGCATTAGAAGGATTGGTGCTGCTTATCTCCAAGACACCGCCGCCGGTTACAGTGAAACCACCGGTTGATGCCTGGATGCAGATAATGCCGTTATTCTCGCCGGTTCCTGTGCCGTTGCCGGTGATGATGACCTTGGATCTGTTGGTCACGCGCACGTTGGCAGAACCGGCGCCGTTGTTATCACCAACGTCAAGGCCGTTGCCACCGTTGGCTTGAATGGTGACCTCCGCGCCATTGTAGGCGTTGAAAAAGCAGTGGAGGTGGTCGGAGCTTCCGCTTGGGCCCATGTTCACCACTGTGGCACCAGAGCTGGATGCGATGATAGTGGCTTTAGCTCTCGCCTGAAACTCCACGCCTGAGCCTCGCATAGCCTCATGGGTCACATCAATATAAACGGTGGAATCAGGACCAAAGAGTATATCGGCAGAATTGCCGGCGGTATTGGAGGGATACCCCAAAAAGAGGCCATTTCTTGCGTTAGTTAAGCTCAGCGTGGAACCCGCGCCAAAGCTTGCGGAGAGATGAGCAGTGGCCGAAAAGTTCACAGAAACGCCTCCGCCATCCAGATTGAGGGTTGCTCCGTTGCCAACCGTGAGTGTGTTGACGAGGCTGAGGAGGCGCGAGTTTGAGTTAGTGCTATTGACATAAGACCTTGAGAGGTAGACCACTGCATTGTCTGCAACTGTTAAGGTAGCGCTGCTGATTTGTGTGTTTGCATTGGTTGGCTGCCAGTCTACAAGCCCGGCAAGAGTCAGTTTGGCGCCAGGAGCGTCAAAAAGATAACTGACGGGGGTTGCCGTGGCAGAAACATTGGTCACGGTAACATCCCAGCCGGCGCTATTGGCGGTGTTTCCGCCGTTTATGGCAGCCACTTGCCCCAGGCGCGTAATGGTGAGGTTTTCCAGGGTAAAGTCTGTTTGCTGGGTTGCCGTGCGGCTTCCGAGGTTAAAGGCGTTGGCTGAGGCGGCATCGGTGCCAAAGTCGATGTTCCATTGATCGCCTACACCTACCACCTTGAGGTCACGGGTTATCCCGGTGAGATTCTCGCCGGTGCCGGTAGTTGCTCTGGTGATGTCATTCATCACGTGAATCTCTGAGACTGCTGTGTCAATCCAGGCGTCTCTGAGCTCTTGCCAGTTGGTAACCTGAGTGGCATCAGACATGAGTGAGATTCCCCCTGATGCCTGCATAATGCCCTTGAGCTCTTGCTGGTCCATGTCGTTGGGGTCAGGCACCTTGAGCCCGGGAGGAGCGCTGAGCGGAACACCCGGCATGAGCGTTAGTTGCTCAGCGGGGTCTGTTGTTGGGTTTGCTGAGGGGTCTGTTGTGCGGTTTGTTGCGGGGTCTGCTGTGGGGTCTGTTGCGGGGCCTGTTGTGCCCTCTCCTGGTTGCAGCTCGCCTTGCGCGGGCACTTTGGTGTCGCCCTCATGCAAGGCTATTGATGCCAGTGGCACCAAGGTAACGGTAAGCAGTGCCGCTAAAAACAGAGAAAGCGCCTTGCTGAATACAGAGCGCTTAATACCGACAGCCTGCTTGGCTTCGGCCTCATTTTCAGAGAAATGTATATTCACGATGTCCTTGTTCATTCCTCTTCCCACATCATACTGCGTTTTAGTGCCTTCCGCGCTATTGCCAAGCTTCTTCCAGAACCGCTGCGGAAAAACAATGTGCTGCTTTACATCCTAGAGCCTACATCTATCACTACTGCTTGTGCATATTGAAGAGTCTTTCCCTCTCCCAAATCTCCACTTTCAATTGGGAGCCCCACAACAATATTCCAGCCACAAATAGAAGCAACTTGCTGCCTCGTGCGCACATTCTAACAAAAATCATCGCCCCTGTACACCACTATCCAGCCTGGCTAAACGGCAAGTGCCCCTGGTGAGGCTGGAACACCAGCCACGTCCCTCTGCTCCACACCCTGTCATCCTGAGCGCTGCGAAGGATCCAGTTAACGCACTAGCTGACTTGAAGACCTTTCTGACACAAGATTTCTGTCCCTTTGTGTTCCTGTCAGAAGTCATAGCATGGTGCTGCCCTCTGCCGAGACGAGTGTGAAAGCTCTGTTGCCAAAACCTCACCATTTATGACGAGGCTTTGGCATGACCTATTGCGATTCAAGCAAGAACCTTTCAAACTCGCCCAGGTGCTCTGCGTCTTGGCGCTCGCGAAACGCCTCGTATTCGGTTAAGGCCTTCTCGTCAGCCTGAGCCTTGCTTATTGCGCCGGCATCTTGCAAAACCGGGTATTCGTTAAAGTCCAGGTATCGGCTCATGAAGCTCAGCCAATCAGACATTGCGGTTGGCAGCCTGCGCCGTGCGCGCGACTCAGCCTGGTCAAGAAAAGTCGTTACCACGCGGGCTAATTCGGAGAGTTCGTCTGCGCTCAGGTAATTCTTGGCAACGGTGACATCTGACTTGATAATCTTGCCGTCAGGCGCTGCCTCCCACGTGGTGAGTCCCATGTGAGCCTTGTCCGCATCAGCTCGGCTATGGATAATCTCCGCAGCCGTTTTGCCGGCAATCGCAAAATGAAGTTTGTTTTGGATGAAGGCGAAGAACTCGCGCGCCAGCTCGCTCGTTCGGCTATAGTCAGAGGAAAGCGCAAAGATGTCCGTGAGTTTGAGATACATACGGCGTTCGCTCAGGCGAATCTCGCGGATGCGTTCAAGCAGCTCGTCAAAGTACGCCTCGTCAAAGTGGTAGCCCTTCTTAAACCGCTCGTCGTTTAAGGCAAAACCCTTCTGGATATACTCGTGGAGAACCCGAGTGGCCCACTGCCTGAATCGCGTGGCCTGGCGTGAATTGACACGGTAGCCTACGGAGATTATGGCGTCGAGGTTGTAGTACTCAACAGCGCGAGTTACCTCACGATTACCCTCAAGTTGAACCTGTGCAAATTTTGCACTAGTTGAGCTTTTCTCAATTTCCCCCTCTGAATAGACGTTAGCGAGATGCTTAGTAACAACACTTCTGTCAACCTCAAACAACTCACCCATTTGCTTTTGTGTCATCCACATGGACTCGTCTGCAAAGTAAACTTCAATCTCAATCTTGCCCCGTAAGTCGGTATAGAGGATAAAGCGGCTTGGGGAGTTTCCGCTGTCAATTTGCAAGTGATTGGGCATCGCAGAACCTTTCAATTGAATGAGTCACGAGGACGATAGAGGAGTCCTAACGGACTCGCTGATACAGTATACCATAATCAGAACATATGTTTGGATGTTACTGATCAGCATTAGAACTTTACGTACAACATGACAGGCATGTCCCTGTCCGGGAGTCAAAGGATTTATCGGCTCAAATGAGCCGATAAATGAGCCGATAAATGAAATACTCAGCAGATATTTTAGCTCCTGTGCTTGGATGGTTAATGACACACTGGGGACGGGGAAAGTGACTCACTTTCCCCGTCCCCAGGTGACACATGTTTTGAACTATCAACCTGCCATAAGCGCATCGTCTAAAAGCTCACGCATAAACTGAGAGCGCGTCTCACGTTTTTCTGCTGCTCGCTTATCAAGCAATTCAATGCGAGAACGAGGGACTTTAAATGCCACCGTGACCAGCTCTTCATCCGGGTACAGTGGTGGGCGTCCTTTTGGCGCGATAATGAAATCACCTGGCGTGCCTGGGTACTCTCCGCGCTCACATGCTTCCCCAAGCTCGTTAATCATTTCCTCGGTCAACACTTGCCCATTTTTTGTAGTTATATCCATCTCAACTCCACTCTATAGTAACCCAAGCTCTGTTTTCATTTTGTCAGTCAACTTCATAGCATGGTAGATAACAACACCATCATCTTCTGTCTCAACGCCAATCATCTCAAGCAAACGGTTCTTTCTGTCAAGGCCTGCAGCTGCAAGGTATCTCACTGCACCAGGCGAAGAGTCCGTTCTTTCACGGACTACAAAAGCGTTCATCCATGCAGTAATTACATCTTCATCCTCTATTTCTGGACGCCTCTGGTGGATACGCAGGTGAATAATAATCGTCTTGAACAAGAAAGCTCCTAATGCCCAGCAGACTTTTGTTTGACAAAAGTATAGCACGAAACCGCTATGCAGGAGCGCGAGCGCCTGGAAGTGGCTGTTGCCTTGATGAAGCTACGGGAAGAAGAAGGTCTCTCTCAACGCCAGCTCGCAGAAATCTCAGGAAAGCCACAGTCAACCATTGCCAGGATAGAGAACGGCAGCATGAATGCTTCGTTAGGTGTTCTCAGGGAAATAGCAGCAAGTGTTGGCAAGCGCGTAGACTTGAAGTTTGTGAATGCATAAGAGCAAGACGAGCTTCCGTCAGGCTCTGTCTCACCTCCTGTCATCCGTTAGCGGTTACTAAGCCGATTTCGGCTTAGTAACCGCTTACACCACAAGCGTCAAAATGCCACTCATCGGTTCCAATGGCTTCACCACCAATGACTATGCTCCTGTCACAGCTTTCGTGACAGGAGCATAGTGTTACTAGGGACTAATGCTTGGGGAATTAGGCTATTCCCTGCGTCTCTATGGTTTGGTAGTCCTCGTCTCCGTCTTCTTCGGTGTCTTTGCTGAGGTAGACGCTGACGAATAGGGCGATGGTGAAGATCAGGCCTGCGGCTAGCAAGACGATGAATATTGCTGAATAGTCGTCAAACAGGGCCATTGTCTCCCCAAGGTTTTGGGTGAGCACAAACAGTATCAGTGCTGTTACTGTCGCAGCCACAGTCAGGATCAAGAAGGCATGGGATGCCGCTGAGTGCTTGGTTTGGGCATTACTGCGCTTCTTGCTATCTTCGTCCTCATCAGACTTGGGTTTGCGGACAAAGCGGATCAGGGCCAGCAGGAGAGCAAGTGCCAGGAGTATGGCGGCCATCAGGTTAAGCAGCGACCAAACTGTCAGATCAAGCGGTATTTCCTCGGGCTCAATCGTGATATCCGGCTCTACCTCTACCTCAACCTCAACCTCAACCGGTACCTCAACTATGGTTGTCTCACCGGGGACCGGCACGTAGATCGTGGGTCCTGCAGGCGGATACACGTTGACAGCAGGCGGATACACATTCACCGCAGGCGGATAGACGTTGATGACAGGCGGCGGCGTTACCGGCGGCGGATCAGGAATGGGTACCCATACCGCGTAGAGCCTGGTGTCTTGGTGGATGCTGAAGCTGTTTCCGGCCTGGAAGGCTGCGCCACCGGTTCCGGTGTATGACCAACCACCAAAGGTGTGACCTGCGCGTACGAGGTTGCCTTGGTCAGCAACCCAAGCAGATGCGCCCGGAGCGTGCAGCGTTGTGGCAGGCGGGGTGCCTGCTCCTCCGTTGGCAAAGTAGGTCAGCGACACACGGTTGTCATTAACGCGGACGTTAATGGTGGTCTGTGAGGTCGGCTTGCCGTCAACAATCAACACAATGGGGAAGCCGTTGGGCAGGTGCTCACTTGAAGTTCTGCCGTAGTAGCCGCCGTCATCAACAACCTCTACCGTAACCGGTGAGCCAAAGTTGGAGTTAGGTTCACCGTTAGGCAGCGTCCTGCGAAGGTCAACACCCTTTGCCTTGGAGTCTCTGATTACCTCGGCTTGGGTACCTTCAACATCGGTGAGATTCTTGGTGAATCCTGCTGCGTGCACAGCATAGTTTCCGTCGTCAACGATGATCCAGTTACCGATGAGGACGATGCCGTACTCAGTGACCTCGTTGTAATCGGAGTCAACAGCCTTGTACTCAACAGTAAAGCTAGCTCCTTCTGTAACGGTGTTGACCGGCCTGGTGTGGGTGATGGAGCTTGCGGGAAGCGTTCCATCCTCTGAGTCATGCGCCCACACGCCACGCATGTAGCTTGGGGTAAGGTCTCCAGTGGCACCATCGGGGAAGGGCGCTCCCACGGGTACTACCTTGTATGCCGGCACGGTAAGTACAGGCTTGTTCCTGTTAGTTACCGTCAAAATCACGGTAACCGTGGCCGAGGGATCTTCGCCAACTTGGAAGGTCACATTAAACTTATCGCCTTCGTTAAGGTTTCCGGCACGTGAGGCAAAGGTGTCAAACGTACCCACTGCATAGGCAGAGACGAGTTGCTTGGTACCTTCCTGGAAGAACATAGTGCCCGAGCGCTTGTAAGCCTCAACGCCTGCGCGGGTGAGAAGCTCAGCTTCGAGTATTGCCGCGGCAGACCTGGCGATATTGTTGGCATCGGTGGTGTTCAGGATAAAGTCGCCGGCGATGATGGAGTACGCGGCACCGTTGGTGGCTACCTTGGTCTCGCTGATGACCTTGGCGGTGACAACACGCTCAAGTCTTGGGTCATCAATCAGGCTCAGTACCGGACGATAGTTACCAACCGTAGCCGTGTAGCCACCATCGGCTCTGACTTGGATGCGAGTAGAGGACAAGCTTACACCTTCTGTGGTCCATGCCTGGGCATCTGAGAGGGTCTTGATCTGCTCAGGACGATTACTCGCAGAGACATCCGCCACGTTGACTACAAAC
>WRBR01000008.1 GCA_009784425.1 Coriobacteriia bacterium
AAAGACCACAGGCACAAAGACCACAGGCACTAAGACCACAGGCACTAAGACCACAGGCACTAAAACCACAGGCACTAAAACCACAGGCACTAAAACCACAGGCACTAAAAGCACCAGCACCAAAAGCACGAGCGCCAAGAGTAGCACTCAGGAAAAATCTGAAGGCGGCTTACTCGATGTAATCGGAGGCGTCTTGGATAGCAATAACGATGGATCTTTCATCGATGACATTATCGGAAGCATTTTAAAAGCAAAGAAACAGTAAGGGGAAGTCATGGCTGAGAAAAAGACCTATGTAAAACCTTCAGGAAATCCCACAACATTCAGATTGTTGGCGGTAGTTCTCTGGGTTCTCGGTATTGCCTTAGAAGTCGCAGCAATTTTGATAATCCTAGGCGTGATTGCTGTTGGCAATCCAATCGTGTGGATTATCGTTGCACTGGTATTAGACCTGATATTAGTGGTAGCAGGTGCATTCCTCTGGAAGCGGGCAAACAAGATCGACCCGCCTTCAGAAAAGAACAAGGTGGAGTTCTTTATCAAGACGCAGCTGGGCGCAATCATTGCGGTTATCGCCTTTGCCCCCATTCTGTTTTTCTTGCTTACTGACAAAAACCTGGACAAAAAGGCCAAGACCTTGGTTTCAATAGTGGCTGCAGTTTGTCTGCTGGCGGCGGTTGGACTGTCCATTGACTACAACCCGGTTTCGTCTGAGCAACTCGAGCAAATGAGAGTCAACGCCCAAACCAGCGATTTTGGTGACGGCGAGGTCAAGTGGTCAAAGAACAGCAGGGTGTATCACACTTGGGCAGATTGCTCGGCCTTAAAGAGGATTGGCGAAGACAATCTGCGTGAGGGCGATGTTGAAGCAGCCTTTGCCGAGGGCAAGGTCCGAATGTGCAAGTTCTGCGCTGCCCACTTTGATATCACTGACGGAGTTGAAGGCGGCGACGTTGAAAGTGACGATGCCGACGACGAAGACGATGATGAAGAAGAAGACGACGAAGAAGACGAGTAATTCTGTCAGCAGACTAGCCGCCTTGCGCGGCTAGTCTGCTTGTTCTTGTCCACCGGGGCTGTTAGGCTGTTCAATAAACCCAGAGGTTCCTGAATTGAAACATGAGGCTGTCCAGATCCCAAGTTTGTTGGGTTCTCTCAACGCTGTTGGGGTCATGTACGGTTATCTGGTTATTGGAGTCTATGCCGGTAAGAACGATGAAATGTCCTTCTGTGGTAAAGTCTCCGGCTCCTAAAACCGCGATTATCGGGTTTCCTGCTCTCAGATGTTGGGCAATCAGGTCTCTGTCAGCAGGCAGTTCTTCTGCCGCTATGCCGAGTGCGTGTGCCCCGCTGGTCATGAACAGCCAGGCAGTGCCATCTGCGCTTGCGCATCCACTTGAGGTTGCCAGAGCTGCAATAGTGGCGGGTGTTTGGTCAGTGTTGCCGGTAAGGTAAACATAGACCATTGCGAGACAGGCAGGACCGCAGCCGGTTATCCCAAGAGTGGATCCGGCATAGGGGTGGCTGCTCCACTCGGGGTCTTGTTGATACAGAATAGGCATAATCCCGCGCTGCCACTGACTCACAGGCGTGCTGTTGAACTCACTGCTCTGTCCACTGTCCAGCGAGGAGCCAGTAGTGCTAGCGGGCAGTGAAACCAGCTCCTGTGCCCTGCAAGACTGCATCAGAAAAGCCGCACCAAGTGCTATCACCACAACCAGAGTTAACAGAGCTAACAGAGCAACCGCACGTATGAGAGGCAGCTTGTCAGTTCGGTGCTTTGAAGCCACAAAATATTTATCGTTATAACGTGAGTACATTTCGCTCCTTTAGCTGCAACCGTTCTTTATTCAGAGTAGACACCAGGCAAGAAAAGTACTTTTCTGTTTTGCTAAGACTTTCTTAATTTTTTCTTAATAAAGTGGAGCCAGGAAGCTGCTACTATTTTGTTAGAAGGGAGCGCTGCGCATGCCGGATTCTATTCTCATAGTGGATGACGAAAAGGAGATCGCCGACCTCATTGAGCTCTATCTGCAAAATGAAGGGTTCCAGATTCTCAAGCACTATAACGGCGCCTCTGCCTTGCACTGCGTTGAAAACGAGTCCATTGACCTCGCCATCCTCGATGTTATGCTGCCGGATATCGACGGCTTTGCGCTTTGCGCCAAGATCAGAGAGCTGCATCTCTTTCCCATCATCATGCTCACCGCAAAAGACGCCGAACTCGACAAAATCACCGGTCTCAGCCTGGGCGCCGATGACTACGTAGCAAAGCCCTTCAAGCCCCTTGAACTGGTAGCCAGGGTCAAAGCCCAGCTGCGGCGCGCGCAAAAATACACGGCAAGCCCCAGCAATTCCGAGGATGTCATCACGGTTGGCGGGCTGATGATAAACAGCAAGACCCACGAATGCTTGCTTAACGGCACCGCTTTGAAGCTCACGCCTACTGAATTCTCGCTCCTCAGAATTCTGGCTCTAAACAAAGGCGCGGTTTTGAGCTCTGACGAGCTTTCCCAGCAGATTTGGCAAGAGGAGTACTTTGAAAAAGGCAACAGCGCCATCACCGTGCACATACGCCACATCAGAGAAAAGATGGGCGAGTCCTTTGAAAACCCACGCTACATCAAAACGGTCTGGGGGGTAGGGTACAAGCTTGAGTATTCCTGATTCAAATAAAGAGCAGCTGCGGATTGCCATCTCCAAAAGGTACAGAAACCAGTTTTGGGTTACCTTTGCCATTTTCTCGGCCATAGTTTTGGTGATAATCCTCGCCTTCTTTTTGCTCAAGGATTCAAGGATCTGGTACGCCAGTGACCCTCTGTACCCCATTCTCTACATGCTGAAAGATTTGTTCTACTGGATCATCGCCGTGGTTTGGTTTGGCGGAACCGCGCTCATCGCCTTTATGCAATGGAGGCGCAGCGCCTCGGACATTGTGGGCATGGTGAGCAGCATCGAGATTATGCAGCGCGGTAAAGAGGGTTATGTCGTTCCGGTACCGAGCAACCTGACTGACCTGCAGCCGATAATGCAAGAGATGTTTGACAGCGCCCTGAAAGACCGAAAAGCGGTTGAAGAGACCGAGAAACGAAAGAGCGACTTGGTTTTATACCTCGCCCACGATTTGAAAACCCCGCTCACCTCAACCATAGGCTACTTGAATCTACTGCACGACACTAAGGATCTTGAAGCAGACAAGAGAGAGGCTTACACCGAGATTGCCCTCAACAAGGCCACCAGGCTAGAGACCCTCGTAGAGCAATTCTTTGAAATCAGCCAGCTCAATCTCCGCGAGACAGTCCTGGATAAGACTTGGTTCAGCCTTAACCTTTTGATGGAGCAGATCACTGACGAGTTCTACCCCCTCCTCGAAGGCGCCGAGAAGGAGGTGACCGTTTCCATTGCCGAGGACATCCAGGTGTACGGGGACGCAGGGCTCTTGGCGCGCGTCTTCAGCAACATACTGCAAAACGCCATTGTGTACAGCGACCCTCACAGCACCATCTCTGTGTGCGCGTCCAAAAAGGCGGCCCTTGAAACGGCATTCGCAGTGCCTTCGGTTGAGGTCACAATTACCAACAGAGGAGAGACGATACCACCCGAGCAGCTGCAACAGGTCTTTGACAAGTTCTACCGGCTCGACGAGTCAAGAACCAGTATCACCGGCGGCTCCGGCCTAGGCCTAGCCATTGCACGAGAGATCGTCACCCAGCACGGCGGCACCATCACCGCCAAGAGCAACTACGGCAAAACAGACTTCATCGTGGTTCTCCCGCTGTAGTAATACTTACATACTGATCTGTACTACTGCTGAGGGGGCTCCATACCACACCCCACTCCCCAAACCGCCACCCCACGCCCCCACACCTTAAACCATCACACCGCCACACCCCACGCCCCACGACCCCACACCATAAACCATCACACCGCCACACCTCGCGCCACCACGCCACACCCCACACCACACCGCCACACCGCCACACCACCACCCCGCCACACCACCACACCCCCACACCACACCCCACCACACCCCACCACACCGCCCCGCACCACCACACCACACCGCCACACCCCACACCACGCAACTTTATGCGGACAGGTAAAAAGTGGGAGTTCACCGATGCCTGTATGAGCTGGATCTCATAAGCTATCTTGTTTCAAATGACACGGCGGTTGTTGCGCCAATCTGTAAGTTTTCCTTTGCGCGCACCTTTGCAGGCAAGGCGATGAAGTGCGTACCGTCTCCCAGGGGCAGCATTGAGGTTGACCAACTGGAGCTGCCAACCGTGGCTGTTATCGCAATCAACCCTCGATCTGCGCGGTGCTCAAGGGGCTCACTCAATTCCGTGGGCACACGCACATAATGCCAACCCATTTTGCGATCAAAGAACTCAACCTTGGCAGTAAACGAGTTGCTCAATGTAATCACTCTCCTTTTGGAACAGAGGCAGAACAGCGGGCCGGGGCTGGGACAGAGGGACGGAGCTAGTGTACCAGACAGAGGGCCGGGTCGTGACGCCCTCCCGCGTTATCAGGTTATTTGAGGCACCACTCAACCGACAGGTGGTTGACCTACCTAAACCATCAGTTGAGAGTTAGTACAGAGGGATCCACCCCATCTCCCCACCACCCAACCCCCGGCTCTCCACCCACCCACCCACCACCCATCCCTGGATCACCCCACCACCCATCCCCCCGGATCTCCACCCCACCACCCAACCCCCGGCTCTCCACCCACCCACCCCGTCCTCCAGCGCTCTCTTCATTCGCCCTCTATCGCCACTCTGCCCGTCTTTTATAAGGAAAAAAGATTTTGAGAGGAGTTAATGCATCAAAACCGGTCTCGTGTACGATTTTCTCCTTGTTCCAGCTCTGTTTTGGCCAGATTTGGTCTTGCTGCTGGCTTTTTTGGGCATTTCGAGGGTGATTTCTAAGGAATTAAGCAAATATTCCGTACACGAGGCGGATTTTGATGCAAAATCGGTTACTATAATCTTGTGAAGCTATATATTTGTCATGACTCGGCATTGGAATACTGGCGCAAGCGTCGAATACTGCCAAGCAGCAGCGCCCATCGGCGTTGTACGGTAGAGCTTCCTGACGCTCCGGCTGAAGTTGAGCATTCAATCTTCACGGGCTTAACGTTGCCGGTTCACGTTATGCTAGGCAAGCAACTCAATCGACGCGAGGATGTATTCATGCATCAGCATGTATTTAGTAGCGAGACTCCTGTTGGTTGCTTTATGAATGTCGGTAGAAATCTCATGATGAGTTCCCCAGAGTTTTGCTTTCTCCAGATGGCAAACCACCTATCGCTCGTTGAGCTTTTAGAGTTGGGCTATGAGCTCTGTGGTGAATACTCACTTCCCTTGCCTCACGATAAAAAGGTGCCAAAGCGAGGTTTCTATAATCGAAAGCAGTTAACCAGCACCAAGAAGTTGCAGGAGTTTCTCAATAGTATGCCTGGCGTCAAGGGGTCCACAAAAGCCATTCGTGCTTTGACTTATCTGCAAGATGGATCAGCCTCTCCTATGGAGACCAAGCTTGCTCTATTTATGGTTCTGCCGTACAAGCTGGGTGGATTTGGGTTTGAAAAACCGGAGCTTAACAGGCGAGTCAACTTAACAAAGAGTGTCAGGAAGTACTTCAGAAAGGAATACTACGTTTGTGACTTGTTTTGGGCAGAAAAGAAAGTGGCGGTGGAATACGATAGTGACCAAAACCACACTGGATCTGAGCGTATAGCCAGCGATTCTAAGAAGAGGAACGCTCTTGTGTCGATGGGCATTCAGGTGGTCTCTGTTACCAAGCAGCAGTTGTATAACAGCAAGGAGCTGGAAAGTGCCGTCAGGACGGTTGCAAAGCATATGGGGAAAAGACTCTTCCCAGCGAAAAGTAACTTCCCTGCGGCACATCTCGAGTTGCGAAAGGAGTTGCTTAAGCATGGTGGGTGATGAGACAATGCGTTGTTCGTGGGCAGATAATGATGAGAAGATGGCTTGGTACCATGATGAGTTTTGGGGCAAGCCTGAGCATGATGACCGGAGGCTCTTTGCGAAGCTTTGCCTGGATTTGATGCAGGCGGGGCTGAGCTGGCGGACGATCTTGTATAAGCAGGAGGGCTTTGAGAAGGCGTTTGATGGCTTTGATATTGCAACGGTGGCCCGCTACGATGAGGCGAAGTTTGATGAGCTGATGCAGGATGCGGGGATTGTACGAAATCGCTTGAAGATACTTGCCATCATCAACAATGCCCAGCGCACCTTGGAGGTGCAAAAGGAATTTGGCAGCTTTGATGCGTATATCTGGGGCTTTACCGGTGGAGAGGTTATCAAAAATAGTTGGCAAGCTCTTGAGGAGATTCCGGCATCGAGCGAGTTGAGCGATACCATCAGCAAGGATCTGAAAAAGCGTGGATTCAAATTTGTGGGCACTACGATTATTTACGCTTTTCTGCAGGCTATCGGAGTTGTTAATGACCACCTGACGAGCTGCTTTTGCTACGAGAAGTACGAGTGATACAGGGGTCGTGACTCACTGGGGACGGGGAAAGTGAGCCACTCAGCGAGCTCAGCTGTTTGGCTTCTGGTACAGGAGGGACGGGGTTAGTGTACCAATTTGGCCCAAGGGCCAAATTGGTACACTAACCCCGTCCCTCCTGTACCAGAGCGAGCCGGGCCCCAAGACAGAAGCCAAACAGCTGGTAGCTCAGTGAGTCAGTTTCCCCGTCCCCAGTGAGTCATGACAGGGGGACGTATAAGGTGTCAGGTTAGGGGGAATAGCGGCGAACATGGTAGAATTTTCGCATTCGCTTGGAAAGGATTGCTATGCCTACCTTTAGAGAATTCCTTCGTATGGCTGAGGTGACCAAGAAAGATAAAACCTCTGGCAAACGCATGAAAGAGATCTACGAGATTCTCAAAAAGCATGATGCTTTAAAGGGTCTGACCCCGGAAAAGGCTGTCTTGATCTTGGAGGATCTTGGTCCTACGTTTGTCAAGATGGGGCAAATTGCTTCTAATCGTGCGGACATCCTTCCTAGAGAGTACTGCGATGCTTTTAATGAGCTGCGCACCAATGTGCCGCCGGTCTCCTTTGAAACCATTGTTGAGACGATGGAGCGCGCTCTTAAGGTGCCTTGGAACGAGGTATTCAGCTTTATTGATGAGAAACCTCTTGGCTCTGCATCTATCGCGCAGGTGCATAAGGCAGGCCTTAAGGATGGCACGGTTGTTGCCGTTAAGGTGCGACGCCCGGGAATCGTAGAAAAAATGGCCGAGGACATTATGCTGATGAAGCACTTCTTGGCTATTGCGGAGTTTTCTACTACTTCTCACAAAAGTACGGTCTTCTCATTTGAGAGGCTGGTAACTGAACTTGAGCGAACAACGGCTGATGAGACAGACTTCTCAGTTGAGCTCAACAACCTTGTGCGCTTCCGTCAGGTTATCGAGAGGGAGGCTGACATCTTGTGCCCCCGGCCTTTTCCTGAGCTCAGTTCTGAAGAAGTGTTGGTGATGGAGTTTGTTACGGGGATTCTCGTTGATGATAAGAATGCCCTTGCGGCAAGCGGGGCTGATCTCAATTGCATTGCTGAGCGCCTGGCTGAGAGTTACGTGGACCAGGTAATTGACCACGGGTTTTTCCATGCTGACCCCCATCCGGGCAACATACTCGTGTGCGGCGACATTATTTTCTGGCTTGACCTGGGGATGACCGGCACACTCACCACCAATGAGCGCACGCTGCTCGGCAAGGTTTTCTCGGCTATCGATGGGCGTGATTCCTTTGAATTGAAAGAAAGCCTGCTTGCGCTGGCTAAAGCAGAGGGAGAGGTTGACCACGGCCGACTCCTCACCCAGATGGACGCCCTGCTTTCGTCATATGCATCAACTGACCTTTCGGATCTTAATATCGGGATGCTGTTTTTGGATGCGATTGACATTTTGCGCACGCAGAGCCTTTCGCTTCCTGCGTCTTTTACCATGCTCGCGCGCGGATTTATTACGATTGAGGGAGTGCTCAGTGAACTTTCTCCTCGCATCAGCATAGTTGACATCGTTTCTCAGCACGTGAAAAAGAAGATCTTCACTCTTGAGAGTATTATTGCTAAGTCGAGGGAATTCGCCTCATCCAGTGCGCACTCACTTGAGTCTGCGGCAAAACTCCCCACGCAGGTATCCAATACTCTTTCAATGCTGAATAGAGGAGAGCTTAAGGTCACGACCGATCTTAAGCCATCCACTGAATCGCTGGCCTCACTTTATACCGTAAGTGGCCGCTTGTCGCTTGCGATGATATCAGCGGGGCTTTTCATTGGGTCAAGTGTTTTGTGTTTGACTGAGCTACAGCCTCAGATTCTGGGAGTTCCCCTGTTAGGCTTTCTCGGCTACGTGGGCGCGTTTGCACTGGGAGTCTACGTAATCTGGGAGACTCTGCTCTCAAGACACAAGCAGCGTAATCAGAATAAACCTGAATAATCGTTGAGTCAGCCCCGGTCAGCTGGGGACGGGAAACTGACTCACTGAGCTACCAGCTATTTGTTTCTGTCTTGGGGCCCCGGTTCGCTCTGGTACAGGAGGGACGGGGTTAGTGTACCAATTTGGCCCTGGGGCCAAATTGGTACACTAACCCCGTCCCTCCTGTACCAGAGAGAGCCGGGGCCCCAAGACAGAAACAAATAGCTGAGCTTGCTGAGTGAGTCACTTTCCCGTCCCCAGTTGACTCACTGTGGGATAATGCGGGGGAGATTCGTCGTTGAGCTGTGGGCTTGAGTAGAGGTGGTTAAGAGAATGATTCATCTGATGAATGACTATGACTGCGTGGGGCATCCGGTTGTTTTGGAGGCTTTGCGGGGGCATCAGGATAAGAGGTTCTCCAATTATGGTAGCGATGAGAAAACCGCGGAGGCTAAGGCGGTGCTGCTGGGGCTTTTGGAAAAACCTGGGGCTGATGTTCATTTTATCCCCACCGGGACCCTCACTAATTTGACCGCTCTCAGTGCGTTTTTGCGGCCTCATGAGGCGGTGATTGCGCCGGTAACGGCTCACATCTTTGCGCACGAGACCGGGGCGATTGAGGCTACGGGGCATAAGGTGCTTTCGGTTGAGACTAAGGACGGCAAGCTCGGGCCTGAGGATATCAGCAGCGTTGTTGAGGTGCATACCGATGAGCATATGGTTAAGCCGAGGCTGGTGTACATTTCTCAGACTACTGAATTTGGGGGAGTCTATACGAGTGCAGAGCTCAGAGCCCTGCGCGGAGCATGCGATGAATACGGGCTTCTGCTCTATATCGACGGTGCTCGGCTTGCTTATGCGCTTGCCTCGAGCCGCTGTGATTTTGGCCTGCCGGAGATTGCTGAGCTGGCGGACGCCTTCTATCTGGGTGGCGCAAAGATCGGCCTGTTGTTTGGCGAGGCTCTGGTTATCTGTAATCCTCAGCTGCAAGATGACTTTCGCTTTCTCATTAAGCAGCGCGGGGGCTTGATGGGGAAGGGCTTTTTGTTGGGAATCCAGTTTCTTGCGCTGCTTGAGGACGGACTGTTTCTTGAGCTGGGCGAGCAGGCAAACTCCGCTGCAGCCGCGCTTTATGAAGGGCTCAAGTCGCTGGGCTATGAGTTTGAGATTGTGACGGAGTCTAACCAGGTGTTTCCGATTGTGAACAAAGACGAGCTGGCAAGACTGAGCGCGAATATTGAGTTTGAGGCGTGGAACCGGCTCAGCTCCACCAGGTCATCAATACGCTTTGTAACCAGCTGGCAAACCACCGAAGATGATATTGAGGCCGTGCTCACGTTAATGACTCGCTCAGCGTAAGGTTTAACAATGGATGACTTACTGATAATTCCAGCCAAAAAAGAAGACATACCCGACATTGCCCGGGTCACTGCAGAAAGCTGGAAGGCTGCTTACAAAGGGATAATCGCTGATGAGTATCTTGCTTCCGTTAATCCAAGCCGCTGGAACAATCTCCTGAATACTGCCTTTGAAAACGATTCACTGAGAGTAATGCTGGCAGTCAAAGACGAAGAAATCATGGGAATCTCAGCATATGGTAAGTCGAGAAACGAGCGCTACAGCGACGATGGCGAGATAGTGTCCATGTACTTTCTGCCTGCATGCATCGGCAAGGGTTATGGGCATCAATTGATGGAGCGGGTCTTGATTGAGCTCTCTGATCTTGGGCATGCCTCAGTTATTCTCTCAGTTCTCTCAGAAAATCAGCGAGCTTTGAGCTTCTACAAAAAATGGGGGTTTAGCGTTGTGGAGTCTGGGCTTTCCCATAATTACGGAGGTGTTGACTATAAGTATCAGTTACTCCGGAGAGTTGGCAAGGGGTGAGTTGCTGTCTGGGTCCTTCGGCTGCGCGGCAAAGAGCGCCGCTTCGCTCAGGAAAACAGGGTTGGGGAGTTGCTGACTGGGTCCTTCGCTTCGCTCAGGATGACAGGGAGTGTGTCAATTAGAGTGATGAGTTCTTGTTCGCCGGGTGCGAGGCTGGGTTGGATGGTTTCGGTGCAGGCTTGCTCAAACAGCTTGAGATGTTCCTCTGCTTTTGCGGCATCGTTTAGGAAGAGGAGGGAGTAGGCGTACAGGGTGCGCTGCACGCTCATTTCTCTGTGCGCGGACTTGGTGAAGCTTCTGAGGTGCTTGTCGTAGAGGCGGTCTATTTTCTCGGGCCGGCACTCGGCAATCAGCTCATGGAAAAGAAGCTCTAGGCGTAGTGACTGCGCAATCATGTCGGGCACATCGTGCAGTTGTTTGCACAAGATGCGCATCAGCTCCCGTGCTTCATCCAGCTCCTGCTTGTCCATCAGGTATTCGTAGCGCTTTGCTGCGATCATCAGGTCAAAAAGGTTGTCGACATCGTGGGGATCAACCCAATCAAACAAATCCGGCGAGATGTCACGTGGGCGCGTGCCCCCAGCCACCAGAGCTTGGATATGAAAAACCGTCCAAAAGCTGCGTCGTAATACCGCATTTTTCTCGCTACCCAGATTAAAGAGGAAGTATCCGTCGCTGGGTAATACCTGTTTGTGGGGGATGAGATTCGTCACGCCGAGAAAGGCACCAGCGATTGCGGCGATGAGAAATGCTCGGGCCCATAACTCGGCGGTACTCGCAAGGCCAAAGAAAAGGCCAAAGCAAAGCGCAGCCAGCACAAAGTTGACCAAAAATCCACCACTGATGTAGAGCTTGTAGGGAAAGCTGCCATCTTTCATATCTGGCGGCGCTAAAAGGCAGCCGCCGCCTGTTCCAGCAAGCCGGTACTTCTTTCTGACCAGCTTGCCGTTTTCTTTCATGATGGTGAGGGTGAGCACATTAAAGGAGATAAAACGGTAGCCGGTCAGCAGGCCGCCAACCAAGTGGCCAGCTTCGTGGGCGATGATATTGAAGCCTGTGCCGATGACCGCTGCAATGACGGTTATCAGGATTATTGTGAGCACCCACAAAACGCCCTCGCCGGTCCCAGCAGAAGCTTGATTGATGTAGGCATACCCCAGCCACCCGCCGGCAAGCGCTCCTGCAATAAGAGCCACTTGAAGTATGGAAGCGCCGATTTTTCTCATGGGATACTCTTCCTCTTTGCGTTAATTATAGGACAGAGAGACGGGGCGGGACACAGGGACGGGGCCGGTGTCCCAACTGACACAGTGTCACGTCCCCAACTGACACATTTACCCGTCCCCAGCGGCCCTCACTCATGTGTTCCTCTTGTGTTGAGGGTATGGAGGTTTTGTGTTAAAAACCCAAGGTCGCTTTATAGTTGTGAGTTCTCGAGGGCGTTTTGGGGCCTGAAATTAACCGTTACTTCACAACTTGTAACGGGGCGCTTCTGAGGTCAATACAATGAACAAGGTAAAACCTCAATTCCTAGGGGCAATAGAAAAGTCTATTCTAGAGGGGTTAGGCGGGTTTTACTCAATAAGTGGTTAGGGGTTCTCACTTAACAGCTCACTAATGAGTAATGAGTAATGAGTAATGAGTAATGAGCTCATTTTAGAACAGGTACCTATTGAAGGGGGTATTATGTCTAATCAAAAACCATGCGTTTTCTTGGTTGATGACAACATCGTGAATCTTAACACGGGCAAAATCGCCCTGCGTGAAAAGTATACGGTTATCACCATGCCATCGGGCGATAAGCTGTTTGCCTCGCTGAATAAGCTCAAGCCGGATTTGATTCTACTTGACATAGATATGCCCGGCATGAGCGGTTATGACGTGATTAAGCAACTCAAATGCAACCCCGATACTGCCGACATCCCCGTGATATTTCTGACAGGCAAACTCAAGGCAGCAGATGAGCTGCTGGGGCTTTCCCTGGGCGCGGTTGACTACATTACCAAGCCTTTTTCACAGTCGCTTTTAATGAAGAGGGTAGAGATACAACTGTTGTTGCAGGAGCAGAAAAACGAGCTGCGCGAGTACAACGACAACCTCGTTCACATGGTTGACGAAAGAACCGAGGAGGTAGCCTCCCTTCAAGACGCGGTTATCATCTGGGTTGCGGAGATTATTGAGTTTAGAGACTCAGAAACCGGCCAGCATGTTGAGCGCGTGCAAAAGTACCTGAAGGTCCTCATCAACGCAATGATAGAAAACGAGGCCTATCGAAACGAAGTTTCATCGTGGGACATAGAGGCGTTCTTGAAATCTGCCCTGCTGCATGACGTGGGCAAGATAAAGATCCGAGACAACATCCTCCTAAAAAACGGAAGCCTCACAGAAGAGGAGTTCACCAAGATGAAGATGCACTCCTCGTATGGAAAGTCCCTGATTGAGAGCCTGGAAGAAAAGGTGCCCAATCAGACCTTTTTGAAATACGCAAAGATACTCGCCTATAGGCACCACGAAAAATGGGACGGAACGGGATACCCCGACCGCCTTAGAGGCGAGGAAATACCCCTGCAGGCACGCATGATGGCAATCGCAGACGTATACGATGCCCTCATTTCTGAACGCCCCTACAAGGAGGCTTATTCTCATGAAGAGGCACTGCGGATTATCGCAGAAGGGCGGGGAACCCAGTTTGATCCTCATCTGACAGATTTATTTGTGTCGCTTTCAGACGAAATCAAAGCGGTGAGCGAGGGCTTGCGCAACGGCTGGGGCATACATGAGGGAATCAAGAGCAATTAAGTTGAAAGCGAGGGGATAAGAATGCCTCCAATAACAAGCGAGGGGATAAGGATGCCTCAAGAAACAAGTGAAGAGACAGAATTGTCTCAAGAAGTAAGAGAGAGTGCAGTTTTGCCAGAGCAGCCCAACCAAACAGCACACACGATAATGGCCTGCAAACAAAACGTTAAGCGGCTCAATACCTATATCAAAACGCTGATAGACAGCGCCTTTAGCTACGCCCTGCTTTTGGATCAAGATACGAGAATCCTTTACTACAGCGACAACCTTCTCAGCCTGGTGGATGTTGAAGAGTGCAGTTCGTTTATCGGCATGCCGGTGCTTGAGGCGTGCAAAATGTTTAAGGACACCAGTTTTTATACGCAGACATCGCGCAGGCTTAAAAGGCTGATGAGCGAAGAAGAAGACTTCTTTGAAGACGATACCATTGTGTGGCCCACCGGTGAAAAACGCATCTATCGAATCAACTACAAACGAATCATGGACGATGCCAACGATTTTGACGGCATACTCATCTTTTCGCAGGATGTCACCGATTTGCGCCTCGAAGAAGTTCAGCTGCATATGAACGACTTGCTCAACTCAAGCGCCCTGCCCTGTTTAATCTGGGATGAAAATGGCGATGTGATTGCCTTTAACAAGGGAACCACACAATTCATCGGCATTGCTGACAACGTTGCCGTTGAGGATTTTCGCAAGGTCTTTGCCGAGATTCAGCCGGAATACCAGCCAAACGGAGAATTAACCGAGACGATGAGGGTAAGGGTCTACCGAGAGGCGCTTGAAAAAGGATTCTCACAGGCCTCTGTTCAATTGATTGCAATTGACGGAAGCCCGCTCTATTTCATGGTCAACGTTGCGCGCATCTCCTGGGTATTTGGCTTTAAGCTGATTGTCTATTTCTACGACATGACCGACGTCATGCTCAAAGAGGCAGATGCAGTGGAATCCAAAGAGCGCAGCAAGCTCATGTTGGACTGCAGCCCCATGATGTGCATACTGCGCGACGATCAAGGCAACATCGTTGACTGCAATCAGGCGGCGCTCAGCATCATGGGAGTTGCCGATAAAAAAGAGTTCTGCAAAAACTACTTCAGCTATTTTCCTGAATACCAGCCGGATGGCACTAAGAGTACTGACATGCACGATACGCTCATGTATTGGCTCAACAGAGAGGGCTCCTATTTCTTTGAGCGCACCTATCAAACACCTGCCGGCGAGCTGATTCCGGTTGAGAGCAAGGCTGTGCGCATCCCCTGGAAAAACACCTACTATTACTTTTCTTTTTCATATGACTTGCGTGAGAGAAAAGCCAACGAAAAGAAGATGGCAGAGATAACTGCCCGAGAGCGCAAGGCAGAGATTCAAAAACAAACGGCCCTGGCTTCCAACGAGGCAAAAAGCCAGTTTTTGGCTAATATGAGCCACGAGATTCGCACGCCGATGAACGCGGTTTTGGGCATGTCGGAGCTGCTGCTGCAAGAAAATCTGAGCGAGCGCCAGTATCGTTATGTTAAGGACATCAATATGTCGGCCATGTCGCTCTTAGAAATCATCAATGATATTTTGGACGTTTCAAAACTGCAGGCCGGAAAGCTCAAGCTGGTACCCATTCACTATGACTTCAATATGTTGATTGACAACTTATGCTCCGTCTCAAAGTTTTTGTCCGCGGAAAAGAGCATTGAATTTAGGCTGGTGAGGGAAGAATCAGCGCCCCTCTGCCTGCACGGAGATGACATACGGCTCAGACAGATTCTTTTGAACCTGGTGGGCAACGCCTTTAAATTCACCGAAGAGGGCGTGGTGCAGCTTGAGATAAAAATCATGGAAAAAACGATAGAAATCACGGTGAGCGACACAGGCATTGGCATACCGGCAGACAACCTGCCAACGCTCTTTGACGCCTTTGAGCAGGCCGACCTGGAAAAGAATCGGGTCAAAAAAGGCACGGGCCTGGGACTCACCATCACCAAGATGCTCATTGAAATGATGGGCGGAAACATCACCGTCAAAAGCGAACACGGCAAGGGCTCGGTATTTGAGATTGAGTTTCCTAAGGTTTTGGGCGACGCATCACTCATCAACCGCGTTGAAAGCAATGGGCCTCTGGTGCATGCGCCAAAAGCCAACGTGTTGGTGGTAGACGACAACTCGGTTAACCTCAATGTTGCGGTGGGGCTTTTGCAGTTGTTTCAGATTGAAGCAGAGACGGCAGGCACGGGCATGGAGGCTATGGAGCTGGTGCAGAAAAACGAGTACGACATCGTTTTTATGGACCACCGAATGCCTGGAATGAACGGCACCGAGGCAGCCATGAACATCCGTGCGCTCGGCCTCACCATGCCGATTATCGCGCTCACGGCCAGTGCCGTTGTGGGTGCGCGGGAGATGATGCTGGCAGCCGGCATGGATGACTACCTCCCCAAGCCTATCATCATGGCTGAGCTGAGTGAGATGCTGAAGAAGTGGATCCCTGCCCATAAGCAGCTGACCCCTGCTTCGGGCAGTGAGTACTTCAAGGAAACCGAGGCAGAAAAACAACGAGAGCTCTGGGACAAGCTTGTGCAGATAAAACCGCTCTCCACTTCAATTGGACTTGAGAGAGTTGGCAATCAGCAGGGTGTCTACGAAAAAACACTGCGCCTGATGATCACAGAAATCGATAAAGGCGGCAAGACCCTCATTGAGCATGTCTCAAGTGGTGATTTAAATAACTTTAGGATAGATGCACACAGCCTCAAGGCATCACTTGCAAACATCGGCGCAATGGATCTTTCTGAAAAGGCCTACGAACTTGAGATTGCCTCCGGAAAGGGAGATTGCGAAGTTTGCATTGTAAAACTGCCGGAATTTCTGCAGGATCTATTTGGGCTGAATCTAAAACTCAAAGAGGCATTTGCCTGCGTTTGTTCATGCGACAATCCATCCAGTTTGCCGCCCCAACTGCCGGGCATCTTTGAGAATCTGATTGAGGCCTTTGACGAGATTGACCTGGAGGGCATCGACAAAGGATGCGAGAATCTGGACGCACTACCGCTGGGCGGCGCGCTGAAAGAGGAGATTGATCAGATAATGGACGCAGTAATGGTGATGGATTACGACAGCGCCAAGGAGCGCATACTGCAGCTGCTTTAAGAGCAGAGCAGTCTGCCTGCGACATGCGTGTTTCAGGTCCTGGAGCGCGCGCGGGGCAATTCGCGTAGCGAATTAAAACCCGCGGTTTGGCGGAGGCCTCCAGGTTCTAAAATACGTATGCCGCAGGCAGACGATGCAGCCTTTCAAAACCTCGCTGTTTAGCCGAGGGCCTTGAGTTTGGCGTCGACTTCTTCGAGCAGTTCGGGGCTCAACTGGCCACCAGACATCTTGACAATCTGTGCCAGAGAAAGACCTGCAGCCAGCTTGAATTTGGGATCCTTGCTTGCTCCAGGAACATACTCCTCAATGATTGCGGCAGCTTGAGGATTAGCCATTACGTCCTTCAGTTTTGATTCCTTTGATAAACCCATCCTATACTCCTTTCGTTGGTGACCTAATAATACCATTGTTGTACAGCATCTTGGTGCATGCACTATAATCCTTACTGGTACTACTAATATTAAACGTGAAAGAAGTGATAATAACATGCCCACAAAGCTCTTTGAAAACCCCCCAATCTATTGCATAGATATCCCCCTGCCTAATAACCCGCTTCGCAACCTCAACTGCTATGTTCTCAAGTCTGAGGGTGAGACCCTGATAGTGGACACAGGCTTTCGCCTTCCGGAGTGCGAGCAGGCCCTGCTGGCAGGCCTCAAAGAACTTGAGGTGGACTTTTCCAAGGCCTCGCTCTTCATCACCCATTTTCATGCCGATCATTGTGGCCTTGTTGAGACGATGCTCAAGTACGGGTGCAAGGTTTACATGGGCGAGCTGGACTATGAGCTTCTCTGTGTTTCCATCAACGCCAAGCGACTCATCTCCGATTTTAAGCAGGAGGGTTATCCGCCCGGAGAGCTTCAAAAGCAGCTGGAGGTCAATCCAGCCCACGTGTATGCACCGTTTTGCGTGTTTCCTGTTGAAGAAGTTGAAGAAGGTTACACCTTGAAAATTGGCAGTTGCGCCTTGACTACCATTGCTACGCCGGGCCATACACCGGGTCACCTCTGCCTCTATCTTGCAGAGCACGAGGTCATGTTTACGGGCGACCACGTTCTTTTTGGTATCTCCCCCAACATATCGGTCTTTCCCCGTTTTGATAACCCGCTCAAGGAATACCTTGCGAGCTTGGATAAAATCAGCCGCTATCCGGTAAAGCTGGCGCTGACATCGCACCGCGCCATTGGAACCAGCATCACCGAGCGCATAGAAGAGATCAAGGAGCACCACCAAGAGCGTCTGGATTTTGCTCATGACCTGATTAGGCAGTTCCCCAACCTAACAGCCTACGAGCTTGCTTCTCGTTTCAAATGGAAGATGCGCGGAAAGGGCTGGGACGATTTTCCGATACAGCAAAAGTGGTTTGCCGTGGGAGAAACCCTCGCACACCTCAACTGGTTATTATATGATGGGCAGATAGAAAAGTGGCTCGACGGTAACTCTTACCGATATCGGCTAACTGAGTGAGAAAACACTAAATTTCTGCGGTATTATGAGTGTTATGATGGTTTTGGTATATACTGCAACTGCTAATACCAAAGAGGGCGGGGTATGAGCATGACAAGAATTTTAAAACGCGGGCTCAAGGTATCCACGAAGCTCACTGCCATCGTGTTGGTCATCATCATGCTGAATACCGCTGCACTCGGCGTTTTCAGCTTTATCATTCATCGCGATGATTCCATCAACAGCAGCTATGACCGAGCGATGGCAATCGCAAAGACTGCCGCCATGTCAATAAATCCGGACGAGTTTTGGCTTTCACTTGAAACCGGCAAAAAGACTGACTTTTATCGGCACCTGCAAGGCCAGTTTGACAGAATCAAGATAGAAGAGAACATCCGCTATTTCTATGCCGGCACCTTTGATCCTGAAAACGGCATGATTATGTATCTTGAGGCTGCTCGCCCCCCGGAGGATGGCGAGGCCTTTGCCCTGAATGCTGAAGTGCCCATAGCGATTTTTCCGCCGGCAGCCTTTGATGCGTTTGAAACCGGCAGTGCCCATGTGACGGAGCCCTACCGTTTTAACATTGATAACAGCTGGGGCGTTTCGGCCTATGCACCAATCTTTGACGACAGCGGAAAGATTATCGGTTTAGTAGGCGTGCTTATGTCGGTAGAAAACGTCTTTGCGCGCAGCAGCGGCTTTGCCGTGACGATGCTCTCTATCTCGCTGTTGGTTTTCTTAATTATTGTCTGGGTTCCCATTTTCTACATTAGACAAAGGCTGGCCACGCCCTTGGTTGAGCTGCAAGAGGCCTCCAATAAAATTGCACAGGGCGACATGGATATTGAGATACCGGAGATAAAAACCAAGGACGAAGTGGGGATGCTGGCGCTGAACTTTGCCACCATGCAAAAGACCGTGACCAGCCTGCACCAGGAAATGAAGGATCTGGTGCAAAATGCCACCGACGGCAATCTCAGCATCCGCGCCAATTCTGAGGAGTATCCGGGCGAGTGGCGCGAGGTCATTGAAAAGTTCAATGAGCTGATGGACGCCATTGTGCTCCCCATTGATGAGGCTGCTGACGTGCTCCACAAGATTGCTGCCGGAGATTTTGAGGCGCGCATCTTAACTGAATACAAGGGAGAGTTTGACCGCATCAAGAAGGCCGTGAATTCCACGGCCATTGATCTGGACCACTACCTTGCCGAGAAGGAAAAGGCCGAAAGCGAGCTCTACCGGGCTGAGCAAAAGGCCAATCGTGCCAAGAGCGAGTTTCTCTCGCGCATGAGCCACGAGATGCGCACACCCATGAATGCCATCATTGGCATGACCAAGATTGCAGAGAATACCCAGGATATTTCTCGCCTTAAATATTGCCTTGATATGGTGGGTGTGTCTTCTGCGCACCTTTTGGGCATCATCAACGACGTGTTGGATATGTCAAAGATTGAGGCCGGCAAGCTGGAGCTTGAGGCTGTTCCCATGAACATTGAGAAGATGCTGATGAAGGTCTGCAACATCGTGGTAGATAACATGGAAAAGAAGAACCAGGGATTTTCCGTAATACTCGGTAAGAACCTCAACCTCAATTACATTGCCGATGACCTGAGGCTCTCGCAGGTGATTACCAACCTGCTTACTAACGCCGTGAAGTTTACGCCCGAAGGCGGCAAGATAGCGCTGAAGGTTGATGAGCTTGAGCAGGACGAACAG
Source organism: Coriobacteriia bacterium (assembly GCA_009784425.1). Lineage (GTDB taxonomy): Bacteria > Actinomycetota > Coriobacteriia > Coriobacteriales > UBA8131 > WQXH01. Next base: position 19,446 of record WRBR01000008.1, read on the forward strand.
CTTACCACGGTGCGTTTTTCGGTTTCTGACACCGGTATTGGCATGACAGAAGAGCAGGTCTCGCGCCTGTTTAACGCTTTTGAGCAGGCGGACGGCAGCGTGTCGCGCAAATACGGCGGTACGGGGCTTGGGCTGGTCATCTCCAAGAACATCATTGAAAAGATGGGCGGCAACATCTGGGTGGATTCAGATCCCGGCGTTGGCTCCACCTTTACCTTTGACGTAAAACTAGAACGGGCAGCCCACCAAAACACGATTATCTTTGACGGCATTCGCCCAGAGGACCTGTCTCTGCTCATCATTGAAGGCAACGAGGATGTCAGAGAAAGCTTTGTGAGCATCACCGAAAGCTTTGGGATAAAGACTGACTCGGCCTCGAGCGTTAAAGAGGCATTTGCCCTGGTTGATGAATGCAAGAGGGTGGGGCGCTTCTATGACATTGTCTTCCTCGATTATGACCTGCCGGATACCGAGGGCATTGACTTTGCTGATGAATTGAGCAGCCGAATTAACAAGAATACCGTCATTGTCATCACCACCTATGTGGATTGGCACCGCATTGAAAACCTTGCATCTGCAAGCCAATTTACCCATTTCATCACCAAGCCGCTATTTCCCTCGTCAATCCTGAACGCCATCAATGAGGTGGTGGGCACAACTTTGAAGGATCTGAATATCAAGGCCGAAAAGTCAACCACAGCCCCGGATCTTTCTGACGTGCGAATCATCTTGGCCGAGGATGTGGAGATTAATAGGGAGATTTTCATAGCCTTGCTTGAAGACACCAAGATCACTATCGATGTTGCCGAAAACGGCAAGGTAGCGGTGGATATGTTTACCGCAAACCCCGATTTGTACGACCTTATTGTCATGGACATCCAAATGCCCGAGATGGACGGCTACCAGGCAACAAGAACCATCAGAGCGATGGACCTGCCAAAGGCAAGGACCATTCCCATCATCGCCATGACCGCCAACGCCTTTAAGGAAGACATAGACCGCTGTTTTGAAAGCGGCATGAACGACCACCTGGCAAAGCCGATAAACGTTGAGGCCGTCATCGAGAAAATATCGAGCTGCGCTCGAAAGAACTGTGCCAGGCTCCCTTACGGCAAACTGGCTTCTGAAGTATTGCCCACCGACGAGCAGTAAACTGGGTAGTATTCTTGGCTGTCTAGCTCACTCACCGTCTCCGTGTCACAGATGCCTGAGTTCCTGCCGCGTTTGCACGCAAAAAGACGACTTTTAGCTCTAAAAACCCCTAAATCGGGCTAAACTGCTGCAAAAGTCGTCTTTTTGCGTGCAAACGCGGCAGGAAGTACCTCGATTGTGTCACTCACCGTTGGCATGCGCCGGAAATGTCTCCTTTCACATGCCTGGGTATAATATTTCTCAGTCAGGATAGCCAACTGAATACTGATTGCGGGGCCTTATGCGAGCGGATCTCACTACTTACGATTGAGTTTGTAAATCTCGCTCAGGCCAATGAGGGTGAGGTTGTTGCCAATGACTGCCTCGTGGCTCAGTAGGGGAGCAAAGAGAGGTGCATGCTCTCCGGATAACACCACGGTGGTTTCGTAACCCAGCTCAGCCCAGATCATCTCGATGAGGCCGTTGATGCTTGCGACCTCGCCCCTGATGATGCCCGACTGGATGGACTCACGGGTGTTTTTGCCGAGAACCGTTTGCGGGAGGCTCAGCTCAATGATGGGGAGTTTTGCCGCCGCCTGGGAAAGGGCCTGTGCCGTAAGCGCCGGGCCTGCGGCGATGAGGCCGCCCACGTAGCTGCCGTCTTGGCAGAGAACCTGATAGTTGATGGTGGTATCGCAGTCTATGATGATGAGCGGGTAGCCAAAGAGCTTTTTGGCCGCCACCATGTCGGCAATGCGATCTGAGCCAACCTCTGAGGGATCGTTGTAGTTCATGTGCAGCCCGGTTTTGATGCCGGGACTCACTACCAGGGGGCGCTGCTTGCACAGAGTGCGCAGAGCCTCAAACCAGGTGTTGGAGAGGTCGGGCACCACGCAAGACAAGATGGCGTCTAGAGTCACTTCTCCCGTCTCCAGTGAATCTTGGAGGAAGCTCTTAATAGTCAGGCGCGCTTCATCAGAGGTGATACGGGCCGGAGTGGTGACAGACCAACTCGCCTGGAGCGCATCGCCAGAGAACAGACCAAAACGCGTGATCTGATTTGCTACATCAACAGCCAGGACATAGGGAGCCTGCAGGTTGTCTTTCATAACGGCTATTCCGTTCTCTCCACTTTGAGCACTTGAATCTTACCAGCGATAAAGTATACTACAGCTATCTGGCAGTAATCCGACTTCTCGCGCCTAAGGAGAAGCGGGTATACAAGAAAGAGGATTCATATGCAGACCCTTAAAGGGCAGCTTTCCGTACGTGGCATCATCATTGGATGTATCGGCTGCGTTATCATCACCACCGCTTCTCTCTATACGGCGCTTAAGGCTGGAGCCTTGCCCTGGCCCATCATTTTTGCGGCTATTATTTCGCTCTTTTTCTTAAAGGTTTTGGGGCGCACTAATCTAAACGAAGTAAACGTAACTCACACGGTGATGTCTGCCGGTGCCATGACCGCGGGCGGCCTTGCTTTTACCATCCCGGGCATCTGGATTTTGGGACATGCCGACGGGGTCAACTGGGTGCAGATGCTCATAGTGGCACTCTCAGGCGTGATTCTCGGCTTGATTTGCACGGTGTACCTGCGCCGACACTTTATTGAGAAGTCGGAGCTTGAGTACCCCATTGGAGAAGCCACAACCCAAGCTCTGGTAGCAGGGGATTCAGGCGGCAAGGTGGGATTCAAGCTCTTTGGCTCAATGGGCCTTGCGGCTGTCTTTGCCTTTCTGCGCGACTGGTTTGGCGCCATCCCTGCCATGCTATTTGGTGGAGTGAGGGTTCCTGGTACTGCTGTTGCCGGTCTTATTTACAACTCCCCCCTGTTCTTTGCCATAGGTTTTATTGTTTCAACCGGTGCCATAGTGGCCTGGGGCGCCGGAGCGCTCATCGGTAACCTTGGTGTTGTTATGGGCGGCGAGGCACTGGGCATGTGGGATGTAGACACCGGAAGACAAGTTGCTAACAGCCTGGGCTTTGGACTGATGATGGGCTGCGGTTTTGCCGTGGTTGTTAAGGTGCTGCTGCCAGCTGCCCGCAGGCTAGGGCGAGGGAAGAATGAAGAGGGAAGAGAGAAGAGGGAAGAGTTAAGAGAGAAGGGTGATTTTGGGATAGCGGGCAGCACTGATGCAAGCTCCGTTACTTCCACTCAAAGGCCATTTTGGCGCCGCCTTACGGTTGGCTTGACTGCCTTAATGTTGGCTACGGTTGCATTGTTGCTCTGCTTTGCGCTGGGCTTGGGGCCGCTTCCCAGCATCATTATCGTTGTTTTGGTATGGGTTACCGCCGCAATGGCCGCGCAAAGTGTGGGGCAAACCGGCATTGACCCCTTGGAGATATTTGGCATCATTGTGCTCATTATTGTTGCGGCATTTTCTGATGTTTCTGAGGTGCAGCTCTTCTTTGTGGCGGGAGTCATTGCCGTTGCCTGTGGCCTTGCCGGAGATTTGATGAATGACTTTAAAGTTGGACATACATTGGGCACCAATCCTCGAGCCCAATGGGTTGGCCAGCTGATAGGCGGCATTCTTGGTGCCTTTGTTGCCGTTGCGGTTCTCACCATCTTGGTGCAGGCCTATGGCACGGGGGCTTTTGGTAGCCAAGAAGGTGAAGTTATGGTTTTTGGCGCCTTTCAGGCAAATATGGTTGCTTCATTAATCTCGGGCATTCCTTCAATGCCAGCCTTTATTGTTGGGTTGGCGGCGGGCTTTGTGCTTTACCTCTTGCGCCTGCCGTCGATGATGATTGGCCTGGGTGTGTACCTGCCGCTCTACCTGTCTGCCTCTGCTTTTGTGGGAATGCTCATCAAGCTGGTTTACCACGCTGTTTGCAAGCTCAGGCGCAAGAATCTTTCCGCTGAAGCTGCACTTGAGCGAAAGAAAGCACAGGACGAAACAGGCATCGTTGTGCCCTCGGGCATTATTGGCGGAGAATCAATCGCTGGCGTCATCGTAGCCTTGATAATGGTACTCTCGGTTGCTTGGAGCTAGGCAACCGGATAAGTACAGGGGGACGGGGTTAGTGTACCAATTTGGCTCTTGGGCCAAATTGGTACACTAACCCCGTCCCCCCTGTACCAAACCCCGTCCCCCTGTACCGATTCTGGCGAGGATGATGTTGCCGCAGTATTGCTCTGAGTTGGTTTCAAGCAGCCCCGGTTTGTAAGCAAGCATGGTGATGGTGGTGTCTGCCTGTATGGTGGTAGGGGCGGCTCTGCCGGTGTCGGCGGAGAGGCCGCTTGGCACATCAACTGCTACAGCCTGTAAACTGCCAGAGCTTGCCCTGGCCGCATTAACCGCCTGTATCCAGGAGGCATAAGGTTCTTTCACAACAGAGCCGTCAAAGCCGGTGCCGAGCAGGGCATCCACTACTACCGCAGCCTGCTCAATCAACTCAGTCAGCTGCTCTTCATCCGGATTGAGATTGACAGAGAGCCCAGCATGCCCTTTAGCCTGTACCTCCAAAGCGGTTCTTCTGGCAGGCTCTGCGCGCAAGTCATCCGCGGCTTTTGCAGTCACCAGAGAAATGCTGTAGCCCCACGAGCAAAGGTAGTCAGCAATCACCCACCCGTCTCCACCGTTGTTACCTGAGCCGCAGAGTATCAACACTAACTCAGGGGGATCCAAGGTTTTGCAAACCCACTCGGCAACACTGAGACCTGCTCGGTTCATGAGCTCGTAAAGCGAGGTGCCCTCGGCCTCTATCTGCTTTTCAAGCGCAATCACCTCTGTCACACTGAGCACCGGCCCCAACACCTTGTTTTCCATCAGCTTACCTCCACGTTTCTCAGAGCCTGACTCTCAGTTTTGGAACAGGGGGACGGGGTTAGTGTTCCAATTTGACCTTGGTCAAATTGGAACACTAACCCCGTCCCCCTGTTCCATGTGCGGCCGTTTAGGCAACAGCTTCTTTCTTTGGCCTGCCTGCCTTTCGGGGTTCTCTAAGCCGCGCTTCAATGCTGTCCATTGTCACCCAGACGTTATAGCCGTCTTTGAAAGATGTCAGCAGGCCGTCGCGAATCATGTGGCTGACACGAGCAGGCGATACATTAAGCAGTCGCGCAGCTTCGGACGCGGAGACGCGCCTAATTGTATCGAGACCTGCCTCCACTGCAATTACCACAACAGTACCTCCCTCTTTTGGCGTGTTGCCAAATGTAGGTTTAGGCAGAGGTTCGTTATACATTAAGCGGTACTGGATGTCAGTTCGCAACCAATCGGCAGCCATCTCAACAGCCTCCTGCAGCTCTCTTCCTTGAGTAGCGCCCTCCATATCAAAAGGGTAGACTATAAGATAGCCTTCGCTTTCAAAGAACTCAAATTCATATATATACATCATGGTAGCTCCTTATTGCCAAAAGGGTGTAGTGAGCCGGGCAACTAAAGTCCTGCCTGTTTCTTGATTAACTTAGTTGTGCGCTCTGGTATCTCATTGTGCCTTGGCACAACTGCGCGCCTGCCGTTGTAGTGTATGAACACGTCATGCTTTGCACCGCCTCTGTTGACAAACCCATTCTTCTCAAGAAGTCTTACTACATCCCTTCTTTATGTCATACTATCCTCGTTTTCCTTGCTAGTAAATTATATACTGGTTTTAATATATATATCAAGATAAATATTAAGACTAGTTAATGAATAGCAAATACAAGTCTGGAATGTCGTCTCTGTTCCCCCAGCGTAGCAAACGAATCTTAACCCGCACTTGACCAGCCCTTAACCGATTTAAAACCAGCCCATGAAAATCAAAACCGCAGCAAAATCGAGTGATTGTGAGCAAGACAGCGGGGACAGTTGTGAAACGTGCGAGATACGTGCGGCAGAGAGCGTGCGGGAGTCGTTGACGAAACCAAGTGTTCAGCCTATAATATTAACATAATATGGCATGAGGAGGGATACTTGTGAGTAGCGATTTTGAAAAAGATGAACTGCAAGTAGAGCAATATGATGCTGCGGAAGCTGAAGCTAAAAAGAAGAAAATACTGAAAAGAGTTGGAATAGGCGCCGGCGCGGCTGTGTTGCTGGGCGTGCTGGGATATTTTGGGTTACTTGCGTTTCAGGAGTATTACTTAACCCAATTTATGGTTGGCGGAAACGGCGCGTGGTTTAACAGCAAAGTAGTATTCATAGAGGATGTAAATGGATAATCTGGTTTTGCATCTCACTGAGGCATGCAATATGCGCTGCAAGTATTGCTTCATGCCGCCCGGAAGCAGACGCATGAGCGAGGAAGTGGCTGTTTTGGCTATAGACTTACTCTTGGCGTCGGGCAAGGATTATGCGCGCGTTACCTATTACGGCGGGGAGCCCCTGCTAGAAGAGCCTTTACTCCGAACAATAACTGAGTGTATAAAAGCAAAGTCGCACATAGCGGTACATTTAGGGATTGTGACCAATGGAACACTCATCAACGATTCTTTCTTGGAATTTGCCGATGAGCAAAACCTCAAGATTTCTGTGTCGTATGATGGGCTCAAAAACGATGACAACAGGCTGAGCGGGGATGGCTTGGCACTGCTAAACATCAGCCGGTTAAGGGATGCAATTATCAAGTATCAGATTATTTCTTCGAGCGTGATAACGCCAACTAATATTGGGATTTTGCATGACAACGTGGTAAACCTGAAGGAACTTGGGTTTAGGCACATGAACTTCTTCTTCGATTATTCGGCAACTTGGAAATTGCAACACGTGGAGCTTTTGAGAGCTGAGTTTGCGCGGATTGCCGAGAAGTACGTAGAGTGGCTAAAAAGCGGAGACCGCGTATACATCAACAAGATCGATGACATGATTGCGTGCTACGCAAGCGACTTTGGCCTAAGCAAAACAAAGGTGCAGCGAGACATGGCGTTTTCTATTGCTGTTGATGGCAATGTGTACCCCTATGCGTCTGCCGTGGGAAACAAAAACCTGTGCCTGGGAAATGTTACAACAGAGATTAACTGGGATAAGGTCAACAAAGTTACCAACCTGGGATTTGTACGAGGGTGCGAGACCTGCGTGATAAACACAGCGTGCGTGTCGGCTATTGGCAACATTATTACCGACGATTTGTTGCCTTATGCGTACCCGATTGCTTGCCACGGCTACAAAACTTCCTTCGACACAGCAGACTGGATAATCAACAAACTATTGGATGAGAAGCTACCACTGGTACCATAAGGTGCGACACCAGCCCCGTCCCTCTGTCCCACAAACAGCGGTGTGCTGCCGGTGACCAGGGAGGTAGTGGCGCGTTCGGCAAAGTATTGAGCAAACTATGAATAAGCACTGATGCTGAGTATTGATTATCTTGACACTTGACCCTCTCCAACCCCTCAGGAACTCCTTGCTCTCTGAATGGTTTAGAATACCAAGCAGAGACTCTTTTCTTAACAATCGGAGGAAAAACATGGCAATTCAAAATGCGTTAGGTGATGCTAAAGATGTTGTAAATCTGTTGTTTGCGAAAAGGAAGAGTAAAAAAGAAACTAGTGAGCTTCGGGGAGAGCCGGCAATTGTAAATATAATGCTTGCAGGTAAAACAGGGGTAGGCAAAAGCACACTTATCAACGCAGTTTTTGGTGAGAACTTCGCTAAAACCGGTATTGGCGAGCCGGTCACAGAGGAGTTTGATCTTTATGAGAAAGAAGGGGTGCCTCTTCGAGTATACGACGTCAAGGGGCTGGAGCTTAATCCTGCTGTACAGAAAAGTATTCGCTCGCAGACAAAAAAGCTAATTAGAGAAAGCTACAAGACAGAAGATAGAAACGACGATATTCACCTGCTTTGGTATTGCATAGCCTCCGATGGAGGACGAGTAGAATCAGTAGATCTTGATTTTATGAGAGATCTTGCCCAGCAGATAGACGTGATTCCCGTACTAACTAAGAGTTATGTGGAGGAAAACACTCGCGAACTAATGGCATATATAGAGTCCAAGAAAGAGCTTGGGGAGCTATCATTCAAGTCAATGGCTCCAGTTCTTGCAGAAGATATGGTGATAGACGGAAAAGTGGCAAAAGAGAAGTTTGGCCTGAAAGAGCTAACTGAGCTTTCCTACGAGCTGTTGCCTGATGCACAAAAGCGCGCCTTTGCTGCGGCGCAAAAAGTATCCGAGGATCTAAAGAAGAAGGCGGCATTCACAGCAATCACCATAGCGTCTGCGGCGGCGGCAGCTACTGGCGCGATTCCAATCCCCGTTGCTGATGCGGCAGTTCTTGTGCCGATACAGCTCACTATGCTTAAGGGTATCGCAAATGTATATGGAGTCAAATTCAAGGAAGACGACTTCGCAAAAATCGTTGCAGCTGCTGTCCCTGGTGTTGCAGTGAACGCTGGGAGGGCTGCCGTTGCTGGGCTACTAAAACTTGTCCCTGGAGTAGGGGTGGCAGTAATGGCAGTCAGTGGAACTGTTGCCGCCGCAATTACAACATCACTTGGCGTAGCTTTCCAAAAAGCGCTGGAACATAGAATAAACGAAGTTAATTTTGATGGAGTACTTCCAGAGGAGTTCGTTGAAATTCTGAGGGAAACCTTCAGCTCAGGACTCAGAGATATGTTTAAGGATAGTGCAGAAAATCCTAAGTCATAAGGGCTGCTGATACTAGTTTGGAAACAGGTCATCTGTGGTACAGAGGGACGGGGTTGGTGTACCACTTTTTGTCTCAAAAAGTGGTACACCAACCCCGTCCCTCTGTACCACACCAGCCCCGTCCCTCTGTCCCACTGTGCTCTTTAAGCCGTAGTGAGTTCTGGTGATGCTTCCTTGCGAGGGCGGCCAGCTCCTCTCGGGTTTTTGAGTCTGTCATTGATAGAGGCGAGCGTAACCAGGCGATCATTCCCATAGGGAACTGCCTGCAGAACCCCCGAGTTAATCATGTTTGATATGCGCCCCTTTGAAAGCCCGAGCATGCGAGCTGCCTCGCTAGCAGGGACACACTTACTTTGCTCGATAAACTCTTGTGTAACATCAACAGCAATCGCAACGCGCATAGCAACGTCGCTGGAGAGCTGGAAGGTTGGCCTTGGCAACTGCAGCCCAGTGTCGAGGTGTTCGGCAAGAACAAGCTTTAGGGTCTCAGCCGCTGCTTTGACTGCCTCCTCAAAGGTGGCTCCATCGGCATAGGCAGCGCCAATATCTGCGAACTCTGCGTAGTAATAGCCGTCTTCTTTGGTTATAGTGGCTTCATAGATGTACATCTTGCTCCTCGTAGCGCGCTAATAATGTATACCAGTTTCTAATATATTGTCAATAGTTCAGTGGTTTAAGGGTGGGGCAGGAGGACCGCTGCCCCAGTGCCCCTAGCATAAGGAAAATGGCACACCAGCCCCTCGTCCCTCACCCTGTGCTCTCTGAGCCGCCACTGTGAAGTAGCGGCTCAGGCTTATGTTTGAGGGATTCAGGCCACAGCTGGACATGCCTACAATCATACAAGACTTGGACAAAATCATCCAAGTCTTGTATGATTTTTCTGGAGGTATTGTGAATTGAAAAATGCTATCGGAGTCAATAAACTAAAAAGCACTCTTGCTCTGCTTCGCTTTGAGGGTAGTGACAACCAACGATTTGAGGTAAAAGCCGCTGCTGGCGGGTTCCCTGAGTCTATAATCAATACTCTCTGTGCTTTTGCGAATACACCTGGTGGTGGGGTGTTAATTCTTGGGGTGGACGAGAAGAATGACTTCAAGGTCGTGGGAGTATTTGACCCCAAGACTTGCCAGCAGACCCTTGCCAATAATGCCAAGAGCGGGTTTAACGTAGCTATCGAGTTGTCAATGTCTCTAATCGAAGTTGGTGACAAGAAAGTTGTCTGGGCAGAGGTCTTTGAGTCGGATAAACAGGTGAAGCCTGTAAAGCTCAGAGGAAACAAAAGATCCTTTATCCGTTTATATGATGGTGATTTTGAACTTTCGGAATTGGATGAACAGATGTTCATTGCCGCACGTGGAATGAGTCAGCATGATGAAGAAGCAGTCGCAGGAACGAGCAGAGACGATTTAAACCAGCAGCTTGTTGAATCTTTTATTCAAAACAGAAAAGAGCACTCACGAATCATCGCTCAAATGAGCGATGACGAAGTGCTTTTGAGAACCGGCGTTGTAACTTCGAGCGATGTGTTGACGAAGGCTGGCCTCTTTGCGCTGGGAAAATATCCGCAGCAGTTCTTCCCAAACTATTCAATCAAAGCGAGTGTGCGAAAACAGCCAAAGCTCTCCAGCTCTGTTCGGGCGATGAACGTCCAAGTATTTGATGGTCCAATTCCTACGATGCTTGATGAGGCTCTTGAATGGGTTAAAAGTAACAGCGATGAACTAGTCTTGAACCTGCCCAGTGGTCATGTCAGAACCGTTAGGGAGTATCTGCCGGTGGTGGTGAGGGAATTAATAGGCAATGCGTTGATTCATCGGGCGGTCAACTCTATCTCAATGACGCAAGATGTGAGTTTGATTATCGAGGATAACCGACTGATCATAAGCAATCCTGGAGGACTCTACGGTATCCATGTCAACGAATTGGGCCGTACTGGGTCAGTGACCCGCAACAGCCGATTAGCGGATATATGCCAGTATGTCCGCAGCCCAGATGGAATGAATATCATCGAGAAGCTTGGCAGTGGTATACCGATGATACTCGCTGAACTGGCTGCGCTTGATATACCTTCTCCAAGGTTCATAGACGGTGGCATATACTTCACGGTAATTCTCGCCAGTGCTGCTGCGAGAGAAGTTGCACCTCAGATTGGCGCGGGATTGCTCAGCAACACTGAGCTCATTGTCAGGGTGCTCAAGAAAGGGCCGCTCTCAAAAGTCGAGATACATCAATTCACGGGCCTGAGCTATGGACAGGTGAAATATGCCCTTGCAAAAATGATGGACACCAAACTGGTAACCAAAATTGGCAAGGATAAGTCGCCCGACACGAAATATGTCTTAACAGAAGGATAATCATAATAGGGCACAAAGATTATCAGGCTGTAGCCTACGATGCTTTTTCTTTGGTTAATAGACTTTAAGGATGAGTGATAAATGCATGGATGAGCCCAAGAATGCTGCAAAACGACAGGTTCTGCGCTACTGGTGGATGCTGGAGCTATTCAGCCCGCAAAAGATTCCTAAAATGACACCTCGCGCACCTCTTTCCGCGGACATTCAGGTGAGAGAATGGAAGCCCGGAGAGCCCTTGCCTTGGGAAAAACTAACCAAACCACCAAAGCCGTTGGGCAAGACGTTGCGCGTTTGGCAGCACACAATGTATCTGGGCGTCTACAATCTTGAGGCGATATATGAGCGCCTGCACAAAGCCTTTACCGACGATATGGATGCCTACGACGAACGACTTGAAGGCAAGAGCGCATGTGCTGGCATACTGGTCGATCAAGAGGGCAGGCTAAACGTGGGGTCGTCGGTGTTGTCATCCGCCTTGTGGGCGATTGGCCGAATAGAAAACCCCGGGCCAGAAAACCCTCAGTGGGCCGATGGTTTTACGGACGCTCAGGAAAACTTCGATGGCATGGTTGCATCATTTGATGCTGAGCGAAACGAAAACGATGAGGGCCAGCACTCACCTCTTGACGAGGAATCAATCAGCAGATTATTAAACATCTCTCACAAGGCTTCTGGGGTGGGTGGTATCGCTGAGCTTGCCGCCATGCATGTCATTATAGAGACAAAGGCAGTTTCAAAGAAGCGGGCAGGAGAAGCTGATGCGGACTTTCTTAACAGCTTCTTTCTGGACGAACTAAAAGCAGTTGAAGCCTGCGACGATTATGGGGAGGCTTTGACAACGTATCTTTCCGAAGATGCTCTTATCGACACAGAAAGACGTATAGATATTGAAAAAAGATTAGATGTGGTGGATGAAGGCGTCTTGATTCGATACTTGCCAAAAGGGCGCTGGCCCTCAAATCCGGAACACAGCCTCGCTCTAAGCCAGCAATTTGCGGTTAATCAGGCTTTGAGCATCCTTGCACCGAAGTATGGCTTGATGGGAGTCAATGGTCCCCCAGGAACAGGTAAGACTACGATGCTGAGAGATGTTTTGGCAGGGAACGTTGTTGAGCGTGCACGGCGGTTGGCTCAGCTGAAACAGCCCATCGATGCTTTTACATCGGAGACACGTAGATGGAACTACGGAGATTATGACGTGCGAGTACGCCAACTGAAGCCCGAGCTTGTCGGCTTTGAAATGGTTGTGGCAAGTGCAAACAACGCTGCTGTTGAGAATGTGACAACTGAAATCCCGGCTCACACAGCAATCCATAGTACCTGGCATAGCGATGCGGACTATTTTGCAGACCTGGCTTCCTTGGTGTTGAGCAGAACAAAAAATGATGAGGAAGCCAAGGATGCCAGCTCGCAAGCCTGGGGGCTGGTCGCCGCTCGTCTCGGGAACAAGCGTAATCGCTCTGATTTCCGATCAGCGTTTTGGTTTGGCGACTGTGACTCCAAACAGGTTCAGGATTCCTTGGAGGATACTGTGCACGGAATGCTGGCGCGCCTTAAACGATGGCGAGACAATGCCGATAAACCAAAAAACTGGCAAATAGCATGTGCGGAATACCTTCAAGCTGAGCAATGCGTCAATGAACTAATCGCCAGTCGAGAGCATGCCGAAGAACGGTGCAACAACTTGAAAGAAGCTGCTTCCAGGGAGCAAGAGCTTAAAGCGATACTGTCTCGACTAACCTCAGATGCTCAAGAGGCTGAAAACGGAGCCTGTTCTTATCAATCCACCGTTAAGGACGCAGAAGCTGCTCGCGCATATGCCGAAAAGCTGTACCGCCGTCAGAAGTCGGTCAAGCCAGGACTCTGGGAGTCAGTCACCTCACTCGGTCGAAGCACAAAGGAGTGGAGGAGCAAGCTGAATGCGCTAAATGAGACGCTGAGCGCTGCAGAACTAGACGAGCGGAATGTGACTGCGCACAGCAATAAGCTGGAGTACAATGCCGCACAGCTTACGTTCCAGATAGAGGCTCATAGAATTGAACTCACAAGGGCGCAAGAGGCGTTGACACAGCTTCGTGCGGATTGTGATGTTGACGAAGAGCGATATGGAATACGCTATCCCGGTGAAAAGTGGACTGGCGACGTTCGTCAGTTGCATGCGCCATGGCTTGACAAAGAACTCAACTTGGCTCGATCGAAGCTGTTCTTGGCAGCAATGCAACTTCACCAAGACTTTCTGGCTAATACCGCACGAGAAATGATTTCTGGACTTGGCGCTGCAGTAGACGTTATTGCAGGCATGTATCCTCATGACCTAGAACCTGAGAAGTTGCTTGCAGCGTGGCAGACCTTTTTCCTCGCTGTGCCGATGGTCTCCACTACATTTGCTTCACTCGGGCGTATGTTTGGCAACATCGGCTGCGAGGCCATCGGGTGGCTCTTCATCGATGAGGCGGGTCAAGCGTCTCCGCAGTATGCGGTCGGCGGCATCTGGCGAGCGCAGCGTGTTGTCGCTGTAGGTGATCCTCTCCAGCTTCAGCCAGTAGTCACTATCCCGCAGAAAGCTGAGCGAGATATCGCAAAAGCCTACGGGGTATCATCCACATGGTTACCGCCACAAGCTTCCGTTCAAACTCTAGCAGACAGGGCAGCTCTTATCGGCACATACTTTCCTCAGGGTGACGATCGTTTGTGGGTGAGCGCTCCGTTGACAGTGCACCGGCGCTGCGACAATCCCATGTTCAAGCTATGTAACGAGATTGCTTATAACAATATCATGGTCCATAGCGTCCACAGAGCTAACGAGCCTATGTGGGAAGAGATAGAACCCAGCTTCTGGGCCGACGAGCCAGCTCGCACTCGGGGGTCCCATTTACAGGAGAACCAAATTAGGCGACTCGAACGTGCCCTCAAGTATCTCCATGGCAAAGATATAGCTATGACCGATATAATCGCCATCTCGCCTTTCCGTGAGGTTGCCGATCGACTCAGCTCACTCTCACATAACTACCCTGGATTAAGAGCGGGAACCATTCATACCGCCCAGGGGCGAGAAGCGCCTGTAGTCATCTTAGTTCTTGGAGGTGACCCTGAAAGACGTGGCGCAAAGGATTGGGCGTCGATGACTGTCAATTTAGTTAATGTTGCCGTGAGTCGAGCTCAGCGTCGTTTGTACGTCATTGGAGATCGTGATGAGTGGATGAAGCATAATTATTTCCGTCAACTTAGTAAAGTGCTGCCCGTGAAAGGGCAGTTGTCAGAATTGCCAGAGGGCAGCTAACAGCCGGAGGCATCCTCTCCGTCGAGATCTTCAGTGATAATTTCACGCCCCTCACCAGAGTCCATGAAGAATACGCAACCCTCTCGCTCTGCTTGCTGTTGAACAAGCTTGAAGAACCGCACGAACTTCTCATCGGTAGCTGTATCTTCATATTTGATCCCAAGAACTGAAGTCACTCGCATTATCGCTGCCTCTCTCTAAGTCAAAAGCAAGCTTATGTCACGGAGTATGTGTGTTAAGAGCTCCGACCCCAAGACACACTCCTCCTCACGTACTTCACTAGTAATACAGTCTAGATTGCCCGCGATTGCCTGCGCGTAGTTGTTTTGAGATCATGAAGAAGAATATGGCAAACAATGCCGAGAAAAACAGCAACAACAGAAAGAATAAAGGCTCCAAATAAGTAAAGTCCGGCAGTATGGCCTCCTGAGAGGGGGTTAAAAAGTACGGAAAAATCTCAGTGGTAAAAACGAAGCTGAAGGAGACAAATAGCAAAAACAGGATTGCGCCAAAGCGCCCTGAAATGAACTTTCGGCGAAACGAGCCATTTGCCTTGCTTACAGCAACCAAGAAGATTATTGCAGCGACTATCAGAACAGTGAACACAAGTAGGTTCAAAGCAACAGTAATAAGCTCCACCGCAGTTGCTGAATAAGAAAGCTCATGCGTAAGAAAGTCAAAGAACCATTCGTAGTAGAGAACTGGCATCAACCAGACCAGAGAGCATAAAAGGGCGCCCGCTCCCAAGCTAGAGCTCCAGCCTGCGTCTGCGCTGGCTCTCTTTAGCCTAGAGGCCATATAAAAGCCAGCAACGGCAACAACAGTGAAAGCAATAGCAAGCAGAAAACTGTCAACAAAAAAGCCGAAAGACTGAATCGCCGGGCCACTGTTTTCTGAGAGAGACCCCGCAAGCAACGAAGGAAGATAAACGATGTTAACCGCCAATAACAGTATCAGCCCGCTAATTCTTTGCTGTACCCGTCTTTTTCAAGTTGCTTCGTAAATTTCGGTATCAGCTTATTTAGACGTTTCGTATCCATGACAATCTCCACTCTGTTAGGGGATACGACATAGATAGAAGGTTATCTGTTATGCACAGGAAACTGGAGGAGGAACAGTTATCTAGCTGCTGTTTCTCCTCCAGCAGTCGATAACTAAATAGAGTCGATAAGTTTGCTTATCAACTTAAGTTGATAACCATTCGGTTCTTAACTCGCTCTTGACCAGCGCTTAACCAAATTAAAACCAGCAAGCCAAAATCAAAACCGCAGCAAAACTGAGGCAGTTTTGATACGATTATTCCAGCTGCAGTAACCAAGGTGACCAATAGGAGCAAGATGTCTTACAGAAAGAGTCAGTATTGCAGGGTTGAGCACTTGCTGCAAAACAGTGATGTCTTCGGCGGTGACCAGGGTGGCGGTGAATATAGGAAGAAGTCATATCCCTTCATTTTGCAGAAATACAACAACAACCTCTACGGTGATTTCAGAGAGGCAATGCTCCAATACTTTAGCGAGAACGGTATTGCCTGGTGGGGCGGCACTCAGCCAACAACACACCCGCTGTCCTCTCAGGTCTCTTGCCTCAATCACCTTTTCTCAATAAGGGAAGACAAAAACGCGGTTTTGAGCATTATGAAAAGCATCGACCCCAAAGTAGTTGATGCTCTCAAGATAGAAACCGATCGATTCAGCCCCGCATACATCCAGTTTGAAGCGGTGAGCGACACTGACCACCTCAATGAGAGAGCGTCTACCAGAGGAAGTAACTGCACCTCGCTTGATGCCTTAATGTATGGCAAGAGAGAAAGCGACAGCACTGTGTTGTTTCCAATTGAGTGGAAATACACGGAGGTTTATGGCAATGATGATAAGGCCAAGGGTAACCAGGGTGCTACCAGAAAGCAGCGCTACACCAGTCTGATAAATGAATCGCAACAATTGCTGGCGGATAATCATTCAATCTATTACTTTGAACCTTTTTACCAGTTGATGCGCCAGACGCTCTGGGCTGAGCAGATGGTTTTCAATAGAGATACTGAGACCCTCAAGGTTGATGACTTTCTGCATATTCATGTAGTTCCGCAAGAGAATGAGGACTTGCTGAATAAAGTGTACCCTTGCAGTGGGATGGCAATGGAGACAACTTGGCGCTCTTGCCTAAGAGATCAGGGTAAATACCGCATAATCACTCCGCAGAAGCTGCTTGAGCCCCTGGATCGAGACGAGTATGGTGAGCTGCTTGAATATCTGAGAGTGAGGTACTGGAATCCGCTCTCGTTGACCTGACGCTAGTAGGGTTCCATTCAAACGGAACTCTCCGGGAATCACCACTTTGTCACCTCACCTCACCCTTGTCACCTCAGGGAGTTTCCCAAGAAACTCCCTGAGGCGATAGGCTGTAAATCAATAACGGCACAATTGCTTGTTGCTAAAACTCCTCAGCCAAAATCTGGTAAACGGGTGCTCCTTCGCACTGTGCTGGCATTCTTACGCCTCCGAGCACTGCTACAGTGGGAACCAAATCAACTTGACGGATGATACGGTCGGTTGTAAAGCCTTCCTTAAGCCCCTTTCCTGCACACATAATAATGGGGGAGACTGAGGTGTCGGATAAACCAAAAGTTGTGGACAACGAATCACAGTGGTCATAGTTGTACCCCTCGGCAGTCCAAAGCAATATGTCTCCGCACTCTGGTCCGCCCATTCCTAATAAGTAGGCATCCTTATTTCTCAGTGCCAGTGCAATTACTCTCCGGTTAGTCACGGGATCCTTGTAGCCATAGAGCGCTGTCATTATCTCTTCCTCTAATTCGTATTGATCAGCAGGATCTACGATGCCATGTTTGTTACGTCCCTTGATATTGAGCCATAGATGATTACCTCTATTTTGGATAGCCCTTGTTTTGCTCCAGTCGATTTCTTTCATGACGTTACCCTCAGAGTCCTTTTTGAGCACAGTGAACCCCAGCTCTCCCATCAGACCCGCATTAACGCCTGAGGGGTCACAGATTAAAGGAGCATGATGCGCAGGGCTCACTGCTGCATGATCTGAGATGATGAACACGGTCCATCCCTCATCAATCAGGTGCATAAAGCGCCCAATGTATTCATCTGACTGGAGGTAGACTTTCTCCATGAGCTCGTCGTAAACCTCTGCCGAGAGACCCCCCTCTTTGCCCTTGCCCATGTACTTAACAAGCATATGGCCTTGCAAGTCAACGTTGTGGAAATGAGAGAAAATAACCTCAAAGTTTTCCTTCTCAATAAGGTGGTTGAGCGCATCGGCAGTCCATTCAGCAGCATGATCCCATGTGGCTCTCATGCACTCCTCAATGAGCTGTTTGTCTGAGCCGCCCACAAGACTAACTGGCGGAACGTTTCCAACAGAATCAACAACCTTGCTAAAGAGGGATACCGGGTGCCAAAGAGAGTCATTGTCTGCTGTCATCCCTTCAGAAATCCAGATCTTGACAAATGATCCATCTTCGCGAATCTCAAGTATCCGCATGTTTCGGAAGACTTTGACTTTCTCATCGTCTCTAATAGCTTCGTCAGCTAAATATTTGTAATACGCGCCATTCTTGAGTACATGGAGAGGCTCGGTGTCTTTCTTTGAAGAGTAGACGGCAACTCTGTCATATTCACCCTGGTCGTTTTTGAGGAGCAAGCAGGGTCTGCGGATGAGTCCACCTGAGTGCAGCATAAAGAACTCCTTGGCATC
>WRBR01000009.1 GCA_009784425.1 Coriobacteriia bacterium
TGTTCCAATTTGACCAAGGTCAAATTGGAACACTAACCCCGTCCCCCTGTTCCAATCTGGTACACCAACCCCGTCCCTCCTGTACCAAACCACTCTCCACTCTTAACTCTCATCTCAGTCCGGCTAAGAAGGCTGAGCCTGTCATGTCTCGGCCGCCGGCGGGTTTGAGTAACAGTATCTCCAGCTGGCCGTCAGAACACTCAAAATACACGCCTTTGTCTTCTTTTGTGCCTGCAGGGCGGGTTTCCAAAATCATTGCCTCTTTGCCATGCAGCGTTGCCCGAGAGCGGGCATGGTGGCTGCTGGCGCGCACCCGGTTGTAGTTCTCGGTAACCGTGAGGCTGGGATCAAGGTCTATGCTCCCCTTTTCTATCTTGTCGGCGTAGGTTACGGCGCTTTCATCCTGCTCGGTCCACTCCACCTCGCCAGCTGCAATCGCCTTGAGGTTTGGCACCAAAAGCTCGGCTCCCATAATACCCAGCTCAACAATCAGCTGCTGGTAGTTCTTATCAGCTATTGGGGTTACAGCCTGCAGACAGTAAGGTCCGGTATCCAGCTCGGTTTGCATGCGCATGATGGAAACACCGGTGGTTTCGTCGCCGGCGAGCAGCGCCCGCTGAATGGGAGCCGCACCGCGCCAACGGGGCAGCAGCGAGGCATGAATGTTGATGCAACCATAGGTGGGGATGTCAAGGACCTCCTTTGGCAACAACATGCCATAGGCAATCACCACGATAAAGTCGGGGGCAGAGCGCCTGATGTCTGCGAGCACCTCTGCGTCCACCACCCGGTTGCCCTCGCTGTTAAACAAAGGCGTGCGGACTGTGCCTTTTTCAACGTATGAGTAAAAACTCGTTGGCGTGTAACAGGGAATCCCCAGTTCCAACGCACGCGCCTTTACCAAGGAAGGCATTTTTTCTGACCCGCGATGCGAAACAGCATCGGGACGAGAGAAAACCGCCTCTACGTTATGCTCTTTTGCCAGCGCATCCAAAACAGGAAGCGCAATGGTGGGGGTTCCCATAAAGATGATATTCACGTCATTACCTTTTCTGCTCTATTGAGGTTTCTCCGGGCTTGGCCCCTGCTGCTTGTGCCTGTTCATATTCCTTGAGTTTCACTGACTTTTCAATAGCGTCAAGATGCTCAAACATCGTGACGCCCTCAAGGTGATCCATCTCGTGCTGCAAAACTCGTGCGTCAAAACCCTCAGCCGTAATCTCAATGCTGGAGCCCTCAAGATCCATAGCCTCAAGTTCAATATAGGTATACCTATCAATATCAACGGTAATACCGGGGATTGACAGGCAGCCTTCTCCCCCGCACTCTTTTTCCTCGCCAAACTTACTGATGCGCGGATTGAGGATGAAAATGGGGTTTTCCTCCCGCTCTTCACCTTCACCCGGCGCAGTGGTATCTATGACGAGCATCTGCTTGTTCACCCCAACCTGTGGGGCGGCCAAGCCGCAACCGTCATATTGATACATGACTTTGGCCATCTTCTTGGCAAGCTTTGCCATCTGAGGAAGCTCTTTGAGGCTAACCGGCTCACACTTTTGCCTAAGCCCCCTGTCTGGGGAGAGGATAATCTTCATCACTGGTAACGTTTCAATTCAAAACAGCACACGTTGCTTACTCGAGCGCCAGCAGTTTGTCCAGTTGACGGATGACCAGCTCGGCCAAATACTCCTGCATGGGCGTAATCTGCGGGTTGCCATGCAGGCCGTCATAGGCCTCCAAGGCCTGGTAATAGTGCTCTTTTTCTGCAATATCAAAGACCACCTGCGGATATTCCGCCTGAGCCAGCATAGTGTTGATGATGATGCGGCCTACGCGTCCGTTGCCGTCACCAAAGGGATGGATCTTCTCAAGGCGCAAATGAAAGAAGGCAATGCTCTCAAGGGGGTGCTCTTCTTCTACGTTGGGAATCCTGTCGGTGAGCTGCACCATCTTGTAGGGAATCTTCTCATACGAGGTGGGGCGGTGCCCGCGAATCATCATGTTGTAACCGCGGTACTCACCACTCATCGACTGATGCGCAATCAGCATCTTGTAATGCAGCTTGCGAATCTCGTGTTCAGTTATACGGGTATTGAAATTGACATAGAGCCTGCTCTGCGCCACTGCATCGCGGTAGCCCACTACATCCAGGTGGTCAGTGAGGGTTTTGCCCTGCACTACCACGTCATTCTTGAGTATATCTTCTATCTCCTGTTGGCTGAGCTTGTTGCCCTCAATAGCCAAGGAGTTATAAATCTCGGCAAAGAAAAAACGCTCCTGATAGGCATCATAAGCATCGGGAGCGAACGATTTTTGTGCAAGTGCGGCCTTCTTTTTATCGGCCTCACGCAAAAGCAAATCAAGTGCCTCGCTCATCAAGTTTCTCCTTTCGTTTAAACCAATAAGGGTTCCACTCTTGACTGTTAAACCATTGTACCGCCAAAACCCCCCTTTGCGGCTGACAATACGCAAAAGTCTTAATTAAGTGGAGAGTTGTGTGGAACAGAGGGACGGGGTTAGTGTACCAATTTGGTCTGTGTGGAACAGAGTGGAACAGAGGGACGGGGTTAGTGTACCAATTTGGTCTGTGTGGAACAGAGGGACGGGGTTAGTGTACCAATTTGGTCTGTGTGGAACAGAGGGACGGGGTTAGTGTACCAATTTGGTCTGTGGACCAAATTGGTACACTAACCCCGTCCCTCTGTTCCACCTCTGTTCCACAACTCATGGGGACAGGGAAACTGACTCACTCAGTAGCTCTGAGAGCAGCCTGCTGAGTTTGCTTGCGGCGGCGGCTGTGTTGTTAAGGACTTCTTGGTGGGTGAGTTTTGCTTCCTCAATACCAGCAGCCATGTTGGCTATGACGGAGATGCCAATCACGTCAATACCCAGGCGACTTGCAGCTGTTGCCTCATGCACGGTTGACATGCCAACTGCGTCGGCACCCCAGACCCTCATGGCCTTAATCTCAGCAGGGGTCTCAAACATGGCGCCTTTGAAGCCGGTGTACACGCCCTCTTGAAGGGGCAGTTGCTGGCCGGCAATCTCCTTGAGAATACGGCGATACTCAGGCGTGTAGACATAGGTCATATCCAGGTTCTCACCGCCAAAATCGCTTTCCTCGTTGTAGGAAACCAGTGAGTCTCCGGTAAAGTTGATGTGGTCTTTGATGAGCATGAGGTCACCAACAGCAAAGCTCTCGTTGACTGCTCCAGCGGCGTTGGTGAAGATAGCCAGGCGGGCACCGCCGCAAAGCTCATTGGCAACGAGAAACGGTAGCACCTGGGTGAGCGGGTCATGCCCTTCGTAGCCGTGAACGCGGCCATCCAGCATTACGACCTTCTTGCCCTCAGGACTGCCAAAATGGCCTATGACCAGCTGCCCTGCATGGCCGTCCACCCTGGTAGACGGCATATGCGGGATGCCGTTGTAGCTCATCTCAAAGCTACCGGGAACTATCTGGTTAACCAGCTCGCCCAAAGCAGAGCCCGTTGTGATGACAATCTCCGGCAGGCGGCTAGCCTCGGCGTCTGCCAAAAGCCAGCGGCTCCGTACTTCTGCCGCCGCTTCTTGCACTCGTTGCTTTATGGGTAGCATGGCTGTCCTTACTTGTGGCGTTAAGTCCGAGGCTTAATCTGAGCGAGCAGATTGGCTTGAAAATCATGGTTCGTCCCAACAGGAGCGTATTGTAATACGCAACTGAGGGGCGGTTCTGATTTGAAAGCCAAGATGCCGTTCAGATTAAGCCTCGTCATCCCAGGCGGCGCGGCCGCGTAGGGCGCGCTCGCCAATGTCTCGGCGCAAAGTCTTTCCCTCATAACTGATGAGGTCTGCTGCCTTGTAGGCCAGCTCGCGGGCTTCTTCAAAGGAGTTGCCCAGGGCGGTTACGTTGAGCACTCTTCCGCCGTTGGTGTAGACCTTGCCGTCAGCATCACGCCGGGTGCCTGCGTGGAAGACCGAAACGCCCTCCAGAGCTTCGGCATCCTCTATGCCTTCAATCAGCTTGTCCTTTTCGTAGCTGCCGGGGTAGCCGGCGCTGGCGAGCACCACGCTCACAACCCAGTCGTCTCTCCATTCAAGCTCAATCTTGTTGAGCTTGCCCTGAGCGCAGGCCTCAAACACCTCTATGATGTCAGTTTTAAGCAGGGGCAAAACCACCTGCGTTTCCGGATCACCAAAACGAGCATTGAACTCCAGCACCCGCGGCCCGGTGGGGGTCAGCATAAAGCCGCCGTAGAGCACGCCCACGTAATCAATGCCCTCTCTCACAAGCGCGTCCACGGTCTTTTGCATGAGCATAATCATCTCGCGCTGTTCAAGCTCTGAGACAATGGGCACTGGTGAATACGCACCCATGCCGCCTGTGTTGGGGCCTTTGTCGCCTTCAAGGGCGCGCTTGTGGTCTTGCGCTGGCACCATAGGAAGCATGTGCTCGCCGTCTACAAAGGCAAGGAGCGAGCATTCCGGCCCGGTCATGAACTCTTCAATGACCACCTTGGAGCCGGCAACGCCAAATTGCCCGGCAAAACAGTCCCGCACGGCCTGAGCGGCTTGTTCGTTGGTCTCGGCCACCGTAACGCCCTTGCCGGATGCCAGACCATCGGCCTTGACCACAATGGGCGCAGGGTGATGCTTGAGATACTCAAGGGCCTTGGCCTCATCCTTGAACACCGCGTATTCTGCCGTGGGAATCTCATACTTAAACATCAGGTCTTTTGAAAACTGCTTGGAGCCTTCTATAAGCGCCCCGGCGGCTCCCGGACCAAAACACTTGATGCCGGCTGCGCGCACCTTGTCGGCAACACCTTCTACCAGCGGTGCTTCTGGACCAATGACCACCAGGCCTACGTTGTAGTCGTCAGCGCACTGGGCAACCTCATTGCCGTCCAGGATATCCAATTCAATGTTGACAACGCCCAGGGCACTGCCCCCATTGCCTGGTGCTACAAAGATACGCTCAGCCTTGGGCGAAGCAGCTAACGCGCGGACTATAGCGTGCTCACGCCCGCCACTACCTAGCACTAATATATTCATGGGGCTCCCTTCGGCCTTATTGTTCTTGGATATCCATGATAAGACAATACCTGACAGGGGGATGTAGAAAGTGTTAGGTTTTTCAAATTATTGCTTTGAATCCTTGCCGGTGGGCAAGTTGATAAAAATGAGTTATTCTGGGCAATATGCTCTCAGACAGCAAAGGGTGTTTGAGCCTCTGCTACCGTGCTGAAGAGCGATGTGGATGCAGCTCTAACGCACGATTAAGGAATTCTGCCCAAAAGAGGCATCAGGTATAAGTTAATGATTAAAAACAGCTATTCGTATATCGGCTCAGGACTTTTCTTGCTGCTTGCACTAGCGGTAATGATTTTGAAGCCGTTTTCTCCGGACTTGGGTGATCAGGGGCAGATGGTCATAGGTGGAGTCCTGATAACCATAGGAATCTGGATATTCAAGCCCTTTGATCTGCCGCTCTCCGCTGGTGCCATGTTCTTGGCTTTCTTCCTTCTTTTTCAGGGCTTGGCACCTCATGTGGTGCTCTCGGGCTTTGCCGGATCTGCGCTCTGGACACTGATACCCGCCTTGTACTTTGGCTACATTCTTCAAAAGACAGGTCTTGGTAGGCGTATAGCATTAGGGATTATTAAGGTATTTAAGCCTACGTACCCTTTTCTTATCATTGCCTGGTTGATTATCGGCATTGGGCTCAGTGCCATGACCCCCTCGATGACCGTACGTGTTGCCATCTTGATTCCAATCGCCTTGCAGCTCAACGAGCTTTTTAAGCTAGAAAAGGGCTCAAAAGGAAACTCCCTCATGCTGCTCACCGCTCTTGCAGTTGCCATTATTCCCGGACAAGGATGGCTCACCGGCTCACTGAGCGGACCCATTATCCAGGGCATGTTTGACTCTACCCCTGAGTTGGCAGGCTTGATTACTTTTGACATTTGGCTCAGTGTGAACCTCTTGCCCATGCTGGCAGTCACCGTTCTCCTTTTGGTTGGCGGCTATTTTGCACTTAAGCCCGCCGACAGGCTCTCCGTGGCAACGATTTCTGAGCTCAAACAACAGAAGACAGAAAAGATTAGTAGAGACGAGATAGCAACGGTTGTCATCCTTGCGCTCGTCTTTGTATTGTTCTTAACTGAGAGCTTTCATGGTATCCCTACAGCTGGAGTCTGCCTGATTGCCCTGGTGTTCTTCTTTGTGTTCAGGGTTATTGTGACCTCGGATATTAACGCAGGTATTAACTGGGATCTTGTGATTTTCTTAGGTGTTGCATTAAGCATGGGCGCGGTTGTCTCAGCAGTAGACATTGCACCCTGGTTGGCAAAAATCGTAGTTCCGGCGCTCTCTCCAATTGCTGCCAATCCTTGGTTATTCGTGCTTTTAGTTGCAACAGTGTTGTTCTTGTGGAGATTTGTTGATACCGCTCTTTTGATACCAACTATGGCAATCATTATTCCAATACTTCCCGCCATCAGTGAAGCCTATTCAATAAGTCCTCTGGTGTGGATTCCAATGTTTTGCATGGCCGCGCCTGCGATGTTTTTGTCTTATCAGAATATGTGGGTCTTGATGACTAACACAATGGCAGGGGAACGGGCTTTGCCCGCAAGACATCTATTTGTGTTTGGAGCTGTCTACTTTTTAGCTTGTTTGATTGTGCTTGGCCTCGCAACGCCGGCCTACTTAGAAATGGGACTTCTGTAATCTTGTGGATAAAGGAGATGGAGAAGAAGTTTTCAGGCTCCCTGAGGACAATGGGCCGAGGCTATTGTTTCATACGCTCGGCTATGGCTTCTCTGGAGAGGTAGTGAATGTTTTGCGAGGGTAGGGCTGCGAGAAAGGCTTTGCCGTAGAATTTGGTGGTGAGGCGGGTGTCGGCCAAAACGAGGTAGCCGCTGTCGCTGCTGGAGCGGATTAAGCGACCCGCGGCCTGCTTGAGGCTGATGACAGCCTCGGGGAGTACATAGCGGCTCCAGGCGCCTCGTTCGCGCTTATCGCGCTCCAGTTGCAGCGGGTCGTTGGGTCTGCCAAAGGGCAGCTTGGGAATAATCACGCAGCGCAGAGTGTCGCCGGGGGCATCAAAGCCCTCCCAAAACGACCGCAGGGCAAAGAGTGAGCGCTCTTTGTTCTCAATGAACTTCTCGCGCAGGCGCGTGCGTGAGGTTCCCGCATATTGGCAGCTGACCTCAAGCCCGTTGGCCTCAAAGGCGGGGCGCAGGCGCTCGTAGGCTTCTTCCATCTCGCGCCTGTTGGTGAAGAGAGTGAGCACGCTGCCTCCCATAGCCTTGTGCACGGAGAAGAGGAGTTCATCCAACTGACTGAGATATTCTGCGCGCTTGTGGTATTCATTGGGGGCAGCCATGTCAAGGGGCACAAAAACAGCCATGTTGGTTTCAAAGTCATAGCTTGAGTCAAGCTGAAGGGTGCTGAGGCAACCCGGGTCTAACAGGTCCAGGCCTACGCTGTGATTGAAGTAGCTAAAGTCCGCGTCTGGCGGCTCTTCGCCAAACTCTCCCCTGCCGCTTGTGCTGCCGAGCGCAATGGTTGCCGAGGTATACACCACCGAGAGCTGATTGGGGTAGAACCCCTGGGCGAGCACCTCGCCCACATCATAGTAGGAGGCTACGAGTTTGTTGGCGTTAAGCGCCACGCGCCGGTCAAGCTGGGCGGAGTAGACAAAGGCGGCGCTGGTGCCGTCCAGGATGAGGCGAAGCGTATCCAGGGCTGCGGAGATGGTCATCGTGTGCCCAGCCAGCATGCTCTGTGACTCGGCCATCTCCGGCAGATCGCTCATGGACGATATCAGGTCTCTGAGCTCTTTTACCAGCCCCTCTATCCTCTCGCTGAGCGCGCTGCCTGTTGAAGTGACCAGAGCCCACTCCGCGCTCTCGCGCAGGCGCTCGTTGAGCCAGAGTTCCAGCTGGTTATAGTCGCTCGCCTCGCCGAGGTTCACCAGGTTTGCTACGGCCTGGAAAAACGCTGAGCTGAGGGCTTTTGCCGGCTCGGCCGTTGCGCTGGCTTTTGTTGCCAGGGCGAGCACCAGGTTGCCGTCGTCAAGAGAGGCGGCCTTGGTGCGTATGCTGTCAAGGAGTCCGCCCCCTCTGAGCGTGGCGCGGATTGCCTCGGTGAGCGCCTTGGCATCCAGCTCGCTGCTGAGCTGCCTGCGCGCCTCCCCCTCGGCACCGTGGGCTTCGTCGATGATCCAGTGGCGCACCGGTGGGAGCAGGGAGCCCTCGCTCATCACATCGCAAAAGAGCAGCGAGTGATTGGTGACGATGATGTCCGCATTCTTTGCCTGACGGCGCATGCTGTGCAAAAGACAGCAGCGGTAGTAGCGGCAGCGGCGCCCTAGGCAGTCATCCGCCGAGGCGAGGTATTCAAAGCGCGGCACGTCGCTGCGGCGCACATTGATGGCGTCTATGTCGCCCGAGACTGATTGACTTATGTAGCTCAGCAGATGGGCAACGAGGGCCGGCTCGCCCTTGTAGGACTTGTTGGTGATTGCTGTTTTGAGCAGCTTGCGCAGGCAGGGGTAATGCTCGTAGCCCTTGAGCGAGAGGTACTCCAGCCCACCTTTGCCCTCAGCCTCAAGGGCAGCGTTCAAGCGGGGCAGTTCATGATATATGAGTTGGTCGAGCAGGGCATTTGACTTGGTGGCTACGCCGCAGGTAACCCCGTTGCGCTTGGCAAAGAGTGCTGCCGGCAAGAGGTAGGCCATAGATTTACCCACGCCGGTGCCTGCCTCTATCGCGACGTTGCCCGAGGTGTTAAAGGCCTTGGCTACTGCCTCTGCCATTGAGAGCTGTTCGTAGCGTGTTTCGTATTCCGGGTACATTGCGCCGAGCAGGCCGGTGGCGGAATACTCCTCGGCTAATTCGCTGGCCTCAACCGGCTCCAGGGTGAGGATGCCGCCCTCCAGCTCAATGGCATCGGTTTTCTGCTGCTCTCTGAGATGCCTGGTGAGCTGCTCGCGCACGGCAAGGCAGTCAAAGGACTCGCCTACCGTTTTTTGGTGCGCGGCAAAGAGCCTGAGCACCGGCAGGCTTGCCCACTCCTGGTTGGAGAATCTGTCTGCCAGATAAGAGCAGAGGCCCAAAGGAAGGTCGCTCAGCGCAACGAGGATGACTCGCCACACCTTGGCCAGAGCCAAAACGTCATCGATGGCTCTGTGGGTGGAGCGGCTTTCTGGCGCAAAGGCGGCGCTCAGAGTCTCAAGGTTGTACTCGCGCAGCAGCGGCATGGCAATGCGGGCGAGTTCAACCGTGTCTATCCAGGGCTCTTCTGAAAGCAGCGGGCATGGTGCTTCTTTGTCACTTGCACTGTTAGCTTGGATGAAGGCTTGGTCAAAAGGGGCGTTATGGGCAACGATGAGTCGGTTGCCGCAGAAGTCTTTAAGCCCGCGCATCACCTCTTCTGCAGAGGGCGCCTCAGCAACGTCAGCATCGCTGATATTGGTTATCTCGGTAATCCGCGGAGGAATCGGACGATTGGGATTTACAAAGGTTGAGAAGCTGTCTTTAATCTCGCTGCCACAAACGATGGCCGCGGCTACTTCTATAAGTGCTTCTTGCTGGGGATCAAAACCTGTGGTTTCTGTATCAAGTATGACAAACTCAGGCTCAAGAGCTGCAAAGATAAAATCCTCTGCACGCTTTGCCAGGCTGGCGTAATTGGCTTTGATGTTGGGTTTGGTACCAGGAATTACCAGCAAATCAAGCATGCTTAGATTTCATCCAGATCGTCGCTGGTTACCACCGCACCACCTAAGAGCGTGGTAGCAGAGCCCAGATCGTAGATGCCATCTTCAAAAGTGAGCGATCCGTCGCCTTCTTCGTCCAGAGTATAGAGAATTGCAAAAGCCTCAGCTCTATCACTTTCTGGCGTGCCACGCTCAGCGATGAGCGCATCCCTGGTGCCCTCGTCGGTGGTGATGTAGCCATCGTAGGCAAATACATAAGCCTGCATAACATGCGCAAGATTCTGTACCGCCTGGGAGGCGGCATTAAAGCACTCCGCAGCATCCTCTCCGGGATGACTCTCAATGTGCAGGTTGTCACCATGCAAGACCACGGTAAACGGCTCCAGTTCACCGCTTTGCTCAAACTTCTCCATTGCTTCGTCCAGCGCAAAGAGAACTATTTTGTCCAACGCGTCTGCCTCGTTTAACTCTGCCCCCTCGGCGATGTGATCTTCAGTCATGATGTCTCCCATGCTCAAGTTATGGCTTTTTTGAGCTGTAGCTGCAAGTTCAAAAAAAGCCGTTCTCATATCCAGATTGATAATTGTACACGGACATGCACCGATTTTCTTGGCAAATCCTCTTCAGTCTGAATGCGCTTTTGATTATCAGGATTTAATGATGTGGCTCAGCTGGATGCCGGCAAGATGCTTGCCGAGCATGTCGCGAGTTGAATGCCAGATGTCTTCTGATACGCAATTATCCTCGCAGTTACACCAGGCAGAATCTTTGGTGGAAAAAGCCTTGTCCAAGGGATCTTGCGCTGCCTCAAAGACCTCAAGGAGGGTTATCTCCTGCAATGGCTTTGCCAGTTTTATTCCCCCGTTGATGCCCCGCGCGGTGGCTACAATACCTGCTTTGAGGAGGCCTTGCTGCACCGTACGAGCAAAAGCATAGGTCACGTTATGGCGCTCAGCCAGCGTACGCAAACCCAGAGGCTTGTTGTTATTATCGGAAAGATCAGCAATCAGATGAATTGCATAGTCTGTCCGACGAGTGATCTTCATAAATGGTACTCCTCATTAAAAAAGGTGAGCTCAGTCCCAGCAGAGAACCAGCTATAAACGAATTGTGCTAAGTACTATACCAGTTTAGCGTTAAATTGCAATAAAAATTCGCAGTATTGCCCGTGACTCATTGTGACTCATTGGAGACGGGGAACTGACTCAGTGGAACAGAGGTGGAACAGGGGGACGGGGCTTGGTGGAACAGGGGGACGGGGTTAGTGTTCCAATTTGACCTTGGTGGAACAGGGGGACGGGGTTAGTGTTCCAATTTGACCAAGGTCAAATTGGAACACTAACCCCGTCCCCCTGTTCCACCTCTGTTCCACCTCTGTAGCAAAAAGGCCCCGGAGGGCCTTTTTGTTACTCGGAAATTTTGCCTTTAGCGTCGCTTTCGGTGAAGTCTACTATCTTGCCGAGGAGCTCGTCGAGTTCTTTGGGGTCGTTGGCGGTGCCGCGGATGATCAGCTTTTCGTCGCTGTCCTCAAAGGGGTCGGCGCTGTAGGAGAGCGGTACATCGCCGCTCATGAGCAAGTCGGGATTGTCCGGCGAGAACACTACGTCGAGCAAATGCGAAACATCGGATTCATCGTCGTCGGCCGGCGGCTCAATGAGGTGCAGTAGATCACGCTCCTCCAGCCCAGCCCTGAGTTCTTCGATGGCCTTGGAGCCAATGCCCTCGATGCGCAGGAGTTCCTCTTCGGATTTTCCGATGAGGTCGCCCACCATCTCAATGCCGGCCTCGCTGAACTTGTTGGCCCAACGCTGCGAAACGCCCAGGTCATCAAACAGATAGAGCTTGGCGGTCTCCAGCGGGATGGGCGGCAGCTTTTTACCCAGGCCAATGCTGCCCAAGTAATTTGCTAGTTCAATTGGCATATTATGGTAGTCTTCTGAATCAAAGTTCCAGTCTTGGGGCTGCGGCAGCAGCATCTCAAGCTCCTTCAGTTCTTCAGGAGCCCAATCGGGCAGTATGTCAGACTTGCCACGTCCGGCACGCACAGGCTCACCCTTGTAGGTGAGGTCAATCTCGCGATAAACCTGCAGGCCGGTACCAGCCGGAATCGGCTTGCCGATAATCACGTTTTCTTTGAGTCCTACCAGGTCGTCGGAGCGCCCCTCTATAGCGGCGTCAGTTAAGACCTTGGTGGTCTCTTGGAAGGAGGCCGCAGAGAGGAAGGAGTCCGTGGCCAGCGAGGCCTTGGTGATACCAAGGAGCAGCTGTTGGCCGGTGGGCGCCTCGCCGCCTTCAAAGGCAATCTTCTCACTCACGCGCTCAAACTCGTACGCGTCCACCTGCTTGCCGGGCAGATACTCCGAGTCGCCAGGCGTGAGCACGGTGACCTTGCGCAGCATCTGGCGCGCAATGACCTCGATGTGTTTGTCGTTAATGCTTACACCCTGGTTGACGTACACGCCCTGTACCTGGGAGACAATGTAGCGCAGGGTCTCTCGGGCATCAGTGAGGCGGAGCAGGTCATGCGGATTGATAGAACCCTTGGTGAGCTGCTGGCCCATAGTTACGTGCGAGCCGTCTTCTACACCCGCCATCAGTTGGGCGCGGGTGCTTATGGGGTATTCCTTGATATCGCCCTCTTGATTGGTGATGGTCAAGATTTGTTGAATCTTATCCCTGGCAACCTGCAAAACGCCGGTGAGCTCAGCGAGCACGGCCTCGCCCTTGGGGCGGCGCGCTTCAAAAAGCTCGGTAACACGCGGCAGGCCGTGGGTGATGTCCTCACCAGCCACGCCGCCGGTGTGGAAGGTACGCATGGTGAGCTGGGTGCCCGGCTCGCCGATTGACTGAGCGGCAATGATGCCCACTGCCGTACCGATGTTAACCGGAGAGCTGAGAGCAAGGTCCCAACCGTAGCATTTTTGGCAGACCCCACGCTCTGAGTGGCAGGTCATGATGGTGCGCACCTTGACGTCGGTGAGTCCGGCGTCGATGAGCTCCTGAATCTGGGCGGCACTGGTGATGTACTCGTCGGCATCAACGACAATCTCACCGGTGTCAACATTGGCAGCTGGCTTTAACACCAGGCGGCCAACCAAATTAACATCAGGCTCTCCTTGCTTGGTAGCGAGGGGATAGTCCACACCCACGTCGGTGCCGCAGTCTTGCTCGGAGATGATGACGTCTTGCGCAACGTCTACGAGACGACGGGTCAAATACCCGGAGTCGGCGGTACGCAGTGCGGTATCGGCCAGACCCTTACGGGCTCCGTGGGTTGAGATAAAGTATTCGAGCACCGAGAGGCCCTCGCGGAAGTTTGCCTTGATGGGGCGGTCGATAATCTCACCCTTGGGGTCACTCATGAGTCCGCGCATACCCGCCAGCTGACGAATCTGCTTGATGTCACCACGAGCACCGGAGAAGGCCATCATGTAGATGGGATTAAAGCGCTCAAAGTTGGCGGCCATAGCCTCGCCCACCTCGTCATTGGCCTTGTTCCACACGTCAACAACCTGCTCGTGACGCTCTTCAACTGTCACCAGGCCGTCTTCGTAGGCCTCGTCAATGGTGGCTACCTTCTCGTCAGCCGCGGCCAGGATGGCCTGCTTCTGCGGAGGCACTACGGCATCATACACGCTTACCGTGATGCCGGCGCGTGTGGCGTAGTGGAATCCTGCGGCCTTGAGGCCGTCCAGTATCTGGCTCATCTGAGCCACCGGATAGGCATTGGTGCACTCCTCAACCAAATTGGAGATGCCCTTTTTGTTCATCTCGTGGTTGATGTAGGGGTAATCATCGGGCAGCACCGCGTTAAAGGTGATGCGACCAATGGTGGTGGCAATACGCTCGCCGGCCTTAAAATCGATGGTCACAATGCGGCTCTCGATCTTGGACTTGCGAGGATCGGGGTCATAACCCTTGAGACCCTCAGGCTCAATCACTGATACCAAAGAGCGCTCCGGCTCAACAGGCACGCCGGTGTTCTTGTCAACCCAGCGCAACTCCCGCACCTCGGTGTCCCTCTTGAGACGCACCTGGATCTTGGCCTGGAGGTCTACGTCGGGGCTTAGGGTGTGGTCGCGCTCGGCGTCATAGGCGTTGAGCGCGTCCTTGAAGTTGATGAACGAGCGACCCTCTCCCCTAAAACCGTCGCGTGCGGCGGTGAGGTAGAAGAGTCCAATAATCATGTCTTGGGTGGGCACGGCCAGCGGACGGCCGTGCGCCGGGCTCTTGATGTTGTTGGCAGAGAGCATCAACACGCGCGCCTCGGCCTGAGCCTCAGACGAGAGCGGCACGTGTACGGCCATTTGGTCACCGTCAAAGTCGGCGTTGAATGCGGTGCAGACCAGCGGGTGCAGACGGATAGCCTTACCCTCAACCAATACGGGCTCAAAGGCCTGAATGCCCAGGCGGTGCAAGGTGGGGGCGCGGTTTAACAGCACCGGGTGCTCGTTGATGACCTCTTCGAGGATGTCCCAGACCTGGCTCGAGACACCGCGATCGATGTCGCGCTTGGCGGCCTTGGGGTTTTTGTTGGGATCAAGCTCAACCATACGCTTAACCACAAAAGGCTTAAAGAGCTCGAGTGCCATCTGCTTTGGCAGACCACACTGATGCAGCTTGAGCTGCGGGCCTACCACGATAACCGAGCGGCCGGAGTAGTCCACGCGCTTACCCAGGAGGTTTTGGCGGAAGCGTCCCTGCTTGCCCTTGAGCATGTCAGAGATTGACTTGAGGGGACGGTTGCCCGGTCCGGTAACCGCACGCCCGCGGCGGCCGTTATCGAAGAGTGAATCTACGGCCTCTTGCAGCATGCGCTTTTCGTTATTGACGATGATCTCAGGCGCACCCTGGTCAAGGAGGCGCTTGAGGCGGTTATTGCGGTTGATAACGCGGCGGTACAGATCGTTGAGGTCACGGGTGGCAAAGCGGCCGCCGTCAAGCTGCACCATAGGGCGCAAGTCGGGCGGGATAACCGGTATGACGTCAAGGACCATGTCCTGCGGTTTGTTGTGGCTCTTGAGAAAGGCATCAACAACCTTGAGGCGCTTGATGGCCTTGGCGCGGCGCTGACCTTTGCCGGTGGCGATAATCTCGCGCAGCTCCTCGCCTGTGGCTTCCAGGTTAAGATTGATGAGCAGGTCACGCACGTACTCGGCGCCCATGCCACCACGGAAGTACAGCGAATAATTGAGGCGCAGCTCACGGTAGAGGGTTTCGTCATCGATGAGCTCGCGCTCAGAGATGCGCATGAACACGTCATGCGCGTCGGTGCGCAGCTGTTTGCGCTCGGCAAACTCCTCGCGCAGGTCGGCAATCTCTTCGGCTATCTCCTCGGGGGTGAGCTGTTCGCTCTGTGCCTCGGAGGCAGCAAATTCATCGTCGCCCACCGGGGCTGCGCCCAGGCGCTTGACACCCTCAATGGCGCGCTCAAGTTCGGCATCCAGCTCTTCAAGATCTGCCGCCAGCTCGTCGGCCAGCTCGGGGGTATCAGCCTCGCGAGCCTCGGTATCAACAAAGGTGATGATAGAAGACGCAAAGTACAGCACCTTCTCCAGATCCTTCAACGCTACATCTAAAAGGTAGCCCAGCCGCGACGGCGAGCCCTTGAAATACCAGATGTGGCTCACGGGCGCGGCCAGCTCAATGTGACCCATGCGCTCGCGGCGCACCTTGGCGCGGGTGACTTCAACGCCGCAGCGCTCGCAGACAATGCCCTTAAAGCGGATGCGCTTGTACTTGCCGCAGTTGCATTCCCAGTCTTTGGTGGGGCCAAAGATCTTCTCGCAGAAGAGCCCGTCCTTTTCTGGCTTGAGCGTGCGGTAGTTGATGGTTTCTGGCTTTTTAACCTCGCCCCTGCTCCAGGAGCGAATCTTTTCGGCGGAGGCAAGTCCTATCTTGAATTGCTCAAAGTTCTGTACGTCAAATTCAGACATGTTACTCACCCTCCCCTTCAGTGTCATCGAGTGTTATTCCGGGCACATCTTCTCCTTCGGTACCAAAACCAAGATTGGCAGCAAGGTTATCATCGGTGCCGAGGGCGCCGATGAGGCTCTCTCCCTCGGTGTCAAAGCCCAACAAGCTGCTGATGTCTCCTGAGGTGAACTCGTCAAGCCCTGAGGCAATCAGGTCGAGGGCGTCCTCGTCGCTTCCTGGCTCGCCGAGCAAGATGTCGTCATACGCGGCAGCGAGGGTCTTGGTCTCGGCCAATTCAAAGTCTTCCAGCATATCCTCGCGCTGTCCGCCTACCAGCTCAACGTCAAGACAAAGCGATTTCATCTCCTTGACCAGCACCTTAAATGACTCAGGCACCTCGGGTGAAGGGATGTTCTCGCCCTTGACGATATGCTCATAGGCCTTAACGCGGCCGGCGGTATCGTCAGACTTGATAGTCATGATCTCTTCAAGCACTGCGCTGGCACCGTAGGCGTAGAGCGCCCACACTTCCATCTCACCAAAGCGCTGGCCGCCAAACTGACTCTTGCCGCCCAGGGGCTGCTGCGTGATGAGCGAGTAGGGGCCGGTGGAGCGAGCATGAATCTTGTCGTCCACCAGGTGGCTGAGCTTAAGGATGTAGTTTTGGCCCACAGTGATGGGCTCGCGGAACATCTCGCCGGTACGGCCGTCAAAGAGCGCGGTTTTGCCTTCGCGCGAGAGTTGCGGAATGAACTCATCGCGGGCCAAGTCACCCAGCTCCTTGTGGAGATGCAGTTTGTGGTTTTTATTGGCGCGCTCAATGGCGTTGGATATCTGCTCTTCTGAGGCACCGTCAAACACAGGCGAGGCCACGTGGATGGGTCCGGGCACAGGCTCGTTGGATGAGTCGTCATCGCTCCAACCAAATTGCGCGGCC
Organism: Coriobacteriia bacterium; assembly: GCA_009784425.1. Taxonomy (GTDB): domain Bacteria; phylum Actinomycetota; class Coriobacteriia; order Coriobacteriales; family UBA8131; genus WQXH01. The sequence goes on from WRBR01000009.1 coordinate 16,560, forward strand.
CAGCCCAGGTGAGTCTCAAGCAGCTGTCCAACATTCATACGGCTGGGTACGCCAAGCGGGTTCAAGATGATGTCAATGGGCGAGCCATCGGCCAAGAAGGGCATGTCCTCAATCGGCAGAATTGCGCTGATGACACCCTTGTTGCCGTGGCGTCCGGCCAGCTTGTCGCCTTGCTGCACCTTACGCTTTTGGGCCACATAGACCCTCACGAGCTCGTTGACTCCGGGTGACAGTTCATCGCCCATGTCGCGCGAGAAAGTCTGGATGTCTATGATGCGCCCGCCGCTTCCGTGCGGCACCTTAAGTGAGGTATCGCGCACGTCACGGGCCTTTTCGCCAAAGATGGCGCGGAGCAGGCGCTCTTCTGCCGTGAGCTCGGTTTCGCCCTTGGGGGTGACCTTACCCACCAACACATCACCGGGAAACACCTCGGCGCCAATGCGGATGATGCCGTTGGAGTCAAGGTTGCCCAGCATGTCGTCAGAGATATTGGGTATCTCTCGCGTGATTTCTTCGGGGCCCAGCTTGGTGTCGCGGGCATCAATTTCGTACTCGGAGATATGGATAGAGGTAAGCAGGTCTTCAGTCACAAGGCGCTCAGACAAGATGATGGCGTCCTCGTAGTTAAAGCCTTCCCAGGGCATGTAGGCAACCAGCAGGTTCTGGCCCAGGCTGAGCTCACCAAAGTGAGTGGCCGGACCGTCTGCCAACACCTCGCCTGCCTCAATCTTCTGGCCAACGCGCACCAGAGGTTTATGGTTAAGGCAACCGCTTTGGTTAGAGCGCTGGAACTTAGGCAGTGCGTAGTCACGCAGCCCATTTTTTCCGCGCACGGTAACCCGGTTGGTCTGCACGTATTCAACAACTCCGGGCTCCTCGGCAAGTACAATCTCGCCGGAGTCCACGGCGCAGCGGTGCTCCATGCCGGTGCCCACGAGCGGTGCATCGGGGCGCAGCAGCGGAACCGCCTGGCGTTGCATGTTGGAGCCCATGAGGGCTCGGTTGGCGTCATCATGCTCCAAGAAGGGGATGAGGGCCGTAGCAACCGACACCATCTGGCGCGGCGACACGTCCATGTACTGCACGCGCTTGGGCACAACCTCTTCAGGCTCACCAAACGATCCTCGTGCATCACGCATACGGCAGAGCACCTTCTCGGCTTTGACAAACTTGCCCTTTTCGTTGCGGGTACCAAACTCACGGCTCTCTTGATCAAAGGTCTCGTTTGCCTGAGCGATGATGAAGTTTTCTTCCTCATCAGCGGTGAGGTAGTCAATGTCATCGGTGACCTTGCCATCAATAACGCGGCGGTACGGCGCCTCGATAAAGCCGTAGGAATTAACGCGGGCATAGGTGGCGAGCGAACCTATGAGCCCAATGTTGGGGCCTTCCGGGGTCTCAATGGGGCACATGCGTCCGTAGTGCGAGGGGTGCACGTCGCGCACCTCAAAGCCGGCGCGCTCACGGCTCAGGCCGCCGGGGCCCAGCGCCGAGAGGCGGCGCTTGTGGGTGATGCCCGTGGCCGGATTGGTCTGATCCATGAACTGGCTCAGCTGCGAGGAGCCAAAGAACTCCTTGATAGCCGCCACAATGGGTCGGATATTGATGAGGCTGGTAGGCGTAATCTCAGAAACCTCCATAGTGGACATACGCTCGCGCACCACGCGCTCCATGCGGCTGAGGCCAATGCGAAATTGGTTTTGAATCAGCTCGCCTACGGTTTTGATGCGCCTATTGCCAAAGTGGTCGATGTCGTCAAGCTGGCAGTTGGGGTTGCTGTTGGCCAGCTCGGTGATGTAGCGCATGGTTTGCACCACATCCTCTTTAGTGAGGATGGAGGGGCCGGCTTCCGAGTAGTTTTGCGTACCGCGCTCATGGTGCTTGCCCATGTCTTCGGCCACAACGCAGGTGTAACCATCCTCGGCGGGGGTATAGGTGAGGCCAAGCTTTTTATCTATCTTATAGCGGCCTACGCGCGCCAGATCATAACGCTGCGGATTGAAGAACAGGCCCTCGAGCAGCGTGGCTGCGCTGTCTACATTGGCCGGCTCGCCCGGACGCAGGCGCTTGTAAATCTCTATGAGGGCATCCTCGCGATTATCGGTGCCGTCTTTTTCAAGGGTACGGCGCACCAGATCGCTGTCGCCCAGAAGCTCCATGACTTCTTCATTGCTGCGGGCAATGCCCAAAGCCTTGAGCAGTAGCGTGGCCGGTTGCTTACGCTTGCGGTCAACCTTAACGCTCAGAAAATCCCTGCGGTCGGTCTCAAACTCCAACCAGGCGCCGCGCGAGGGGATGACCTTGCAGTTATAAAGCAGCTTATCACTGGTTTTATCTTGTTCGGAGCTAAAGTACACGCCGGGACTTCTCACCAGCTGACTTACCACGATGCGCTCGGTTCCATTGATGATAAAAGTCCCCCGCTTGGTCATAAGCGGAAAATCGCCCATGAAAACCAGCTGCTCTTTTATCTCGCCGGTGTCCTTGTTGGTGAACTTGACGTTTACCAACAGTGAAGACTGGTAGGAGATGTCCTTCTTCTTGCACTCATCCTCGGAATGCTTTGGCTCACCAAACTCGTGCTCGCCAAATTCCGCAATGAGATTCTTTCCTGGATTCTCAATTGGTGAGATGTCGCGAAAAGCCTCCGCAAGTCCCTCAGTGACAAACCAGTCAAACGAACCAGTCTGAATTGATATCAGATTGGGTACGTCCATCACTTCGGGGATTTTTGCGAAATTTTTGCGCTCTCGGTACAATGTTGCAGGAGTGGAAACTTTGCCCTTTGCCAAGGTGGGTTCCTCCTTAGGAAGTAGAGAGAGGCCGTAAAAAGTCGTACCCTCAAATGTTACTATGAAACGACAGAAAAACAAGACTTGTTTTTTTGATTTGAGCAATTCTAGGTAACAAATCGGCAACAGTGAGGAAGGTGGCGCTGTGAGCGAACTGGAACGCATCAAGTTATCGCAGCTTTCTAACAAGGGTGGTTGAGCGGCCAAGTGGGGTCCGGAGGATCTCTCGGCAGTCTTATCTTCCTTTACAAAGCAGTCTGACCCACGCCTGCTGGTTGGGTTTGAGAAAAACGATGACGCCGCGGTGTACGCGGTGAATGACGAGCTTGCCGTGGTGATGACCACAGACTTCTTTACGCCCGTTGTTGATGACCCCTATGACTTTGGCCGTATAGCTGCTGCCAATGCCCTCGGCGATATCTTTGCTATGGGGGCGCGGCCTTTGATGGCGCTCAACCTGCTCGCTATTAGCCCCTGCCTGGGATTGGACATTGCCAAGGACATCCTTAGGGGTGGCGCTGATGCCGTGGCCGAAGCCGGAGCCCTCGTTGCCGGAGGTCACACTCTAGATGATGAGGTTCCCAAATATGGACTCTCTGTTTTGGGCACCGCGCACCCTCATGAGATAATCTGCAACCAGGGTGCCTTGCCGGGTGACCTACTCTATCTCACCAAGCCCCTTGGCACCGGGATAATGCTTTCTGCTGTGAAGTCTGGGCGCGAGACCCTTGAGAGCATCAGCGCGGTTATCGATTCAATGAAGGAGCTGAATGACCTCGCCTCCCAAGCGATGATTGCCGCGGAGGCCCATGCGGCAACTGACGTCACCGGCTATGGCCTTGCCGGACATCTGCATGAAATGCTGGCGGCAAGCGGCTGCTCGGCACTATTGGAGTGGACTCAGATCCCTCTCTTTAATAGTGTTGTTGAGTATTCAGAAGGGCGCGGCAGTTCAAACCTAAGCTCCCCTCTTGCAAGCCATGCCTTACAGTTTGTTGAACAGGGTAGGCTCGATGATATCGACTTCTCCACATGCATGGGGGTGCTGTGTGACCCCCAAACCAGCGGCGGCCTACTCATAGCCCTGGCTCCCGGCATGCAAGACTTCTTTGAAAAGGTCTACCTCTCACTCACCGGCAAGCAAGCAGCCTGCATCGGAACCGTCACCCCCGAAAGCCCCGGCACAATCCGCTTCTCCAAGTAATGACTGTGACACAAGTTGGGGAGTTCCTGCCGCGTTTGCACGCAAAAAGACGACTTTTTAGTAGTTTTTGCTCAATTTCTGCCATTTTTTAGCCAAAAATCGTCTTTTTGCGTGCAAACGCGGCAGGAACTCCTCGGTTTGTGCCAATCAGGTCGGCAACAAGGGTGAGATTTCTTCTTTTGGATCCTTGCCGGATTTGAGGGTGCTGTAGATGAGGTGCACTGCCTCGAAGACTTTTTCGTGGAGAGGGCCAAAGAATTCTGTGTGCGATGGCTGAATGCCTACAAAAACAACCTCCTTGCAGCAGGCTTTGAGCTCGCTTAGGAGATAGGTGAGGGGGAGCGAGTGGGTGGTGATGAGAAAATCGGTGTACACGTCTTCTTCTTGCAGGATACGTATCTCGCCGGGCTCTAGTCCCATGTCTGCGGCATCCACCAGGAGAAGCAAATCAGGAGCTTTTCTGCGAATCACCGAAAGTTCGTCTTCAGGCGACTGCCCCCCGTCGATGACCTCCCATCCCTCAACGGGATTATCGGTCAGCATTTTAGCGAGCAACGGCCCGGCCGCATCATCACCTCTGAGCACGCTGCCTACGGTGAGTACCAAAGAGCCGCTCATGCTTCAACCAGCCTCCCCATCAGGTACACCACCGGTGAGCTCTGAATGGTATGCAGGGACTCGGTCAGAGCCAGGGAAAAATCCTGTGCTTCTCTGCTGGTCTCAAGAGCTAAAAGCGGCTCTCTTATTTCATCGAGCAGAAAGGCCGCGTGATTCTTATCAACCTGGATCTCTCCGTGTCGGAGGATGCCTTCGAGCTTGTAGCGGGCCTTGCTGTCCTCAGGCAACAACTCAATCACCTCGAGATACACGCTGAGGGGGCATCTAAATTTTTCGCTGAAGCAGTCGATAACTCCCGTATGATGACCGATTGCCAGGGAGTAGTACATCACCTCTGCGGTTTCATCAGGAATCTCGCGCTCGTTGTCAACGAACTTGGTGCTCAGCTGATAAAAGACCACAAAGCTTTCTTTACTGTTATAGGGCTCTCGTTCAGTCATACATCATACCCATTAGCTTTTGGTTACCGGCTCACCAGAAGGTAAGCCAACAGTTATATTACCACTTGCCAACAGCGCCTGGCGCGCACTGAGCAAATATGGCCAGCGAGCTGCTCTAAAACGGTTTTTTGATAACTATCAAGTTACCTACAGACAGCCTTTGTGTATTTGAACTCCCAAAAAAATGGTGCTACTATCGGCTGAAGATGCGTCTTGCATTGTGTACTGGGAAATCTTTGGCAGAGAAAAAAGGAACGAATTAAATATTTTTTCAGATTCTTGTATGACAAACACAGAATTGCTGGGTCTTAGTTATTGAGCGCATTTTTTGCACTCAGCAGGAAAGTCTCTGTGAGACAAGGGAAGACTGGTCTTTTCCCCCTTTAGTGGTTTGTCATCAATACAAGGCGGACACATCTGATGAGTAATCTCTTGACTCATGGAAAAGCTTATTTGGGGGGCGGTGAGCAGGAGGTGAAGTGCAGGACAAAGGCGCCGTTTAAAACGCGCGCAAACAAACCTGCTCTCACGCAGATTCTTGAGCAAGCAGAGCAAGAACGGGTAACTGAGGAGCAGTTAAGAAGAATACTGGGGCCAGTGTTCAAAAGGATCAACGAGGGCCGGTTCGACGGGACGGACCGCCCGGGACAGAAAAAGTGGGTAGAATAGAAGGGTCTGGCATTGGGGTATGAACAATCTGGTAGGCAGTGAAGCGTGGGTGAGCGCTCCCTTAGAAGCGCACAAAGAAAAAGGGATACCTGAAAAGCTTATTCGCAAAGCGAGCCGTGGCAATAGGGCTGCTTTGAGAGAACTCTGCGAGGCCATAGCCCGGCATGTCACCTTTCGCGTTATGCGCAAAATCAAAAGCCCGGCCGATGTTGAAGATGTGGCACAAGAAGTTCTCTTCAGAGTGTGCGAGGGCATCAGAAACCTGAGAGACCCCCGAGCCTTTGGAGGCTGGCTCAACACCATCATTAATAACGAAACCAATCGTTATTTCACCCAAAATAAAAAACACGGCGTTGTCATCAGCATGGACCAGTACCTCGACAGCATTGTTCTTGAAGATGACAACGACTTTTTAGCTCATGACTACGTTATTAAAGAAGAAGAGAGAAAAGCTGTCATAGCCGTCATCGACACTCTGCCCGAAAGGCAGCTTGAGGCGGTCATTCTCTATTACTACGAAGGCATGAGCGTTACCGAAACCGCCCGGGCTATGGGGGTCACCAAGCAGGTGATATCCATACACTTGGCACGGGCAAAAGAAAAGATACGTAACGTACTTCACAAAGAATCAGAGGGCTTGGAAAAAACCGGCACCAGCAGCTTTGCCGTTTTGGGAATAGGCGGCATGATTTCTCAATCTCTCTTTGAAGAGGCTGCCCTCATGCCAATGCTCAGCAAGGCTGCAATAGACTCAGCGGTTGTTGCCGGCCTGGTCAAAGCCGAGATTGCTATGGCGGCAGCAGGAACCGTGGCAACCAAGAGTCTGGCCAAGTGGCTCGTAAGTGTAGTGGCCGGCATGGCAGTGGTGGTAGCGCTTGTCTCATTTTTTGACACTGACGCTGTGGTGGCAGACAACAAAACTGCCTCCGTTGCTGTTGCCGCAAGCACTATTGATACGCAAGGGGACATCGTCTTTTCTGAAGGAGAGACTGAACTCAATACCGTGAATCCCAATTACGCATCGGCATGGGCCACCAATGACAGAGGAGAGCTTATCGCTCTTTCTTGGTGGATAACGCCGGGAGACGAGGAAGAAGCGGTTCTTTACATCGGAGAAGGGGCAAGTGTAGGCGATGCGCTTTTGACCATGAAAGAAAGCGGGAGGCTTGGCGCCTTTACGCTCTGGTTTTTGATGGAAGACAGCGCAGGTGCTACCTACACCATGCAAAGACAGTTCACGATTCAAGTTGAGGGCATATAAGTTAAGGAGATATGTGGGACATGAGACACTCTAGAGCACAATTCAAAGACGGAGATTCAAAGCTCAAGAAAACCGTAAGCATTCTGCTGGTGTTGCTTCTGGCGGCAACACTCATCATCGTACCGGCAGGAGGCCTGGAGCTTGGTGGCAATCAGCAAACCGTCGAAACAGGAGATGAGGATGCATCCTCTGCTCTTGATGCCAGGGAATCTGAAGAGGCAGATGGGCTAGATGAGAACGGCGCTGCACTCTTGGCCGCAGAAGAATCTCCTGTTTCTCCTGAAGGCGCCGTAGAGGGAGACTCCAACATGCTCCTTGCCATGAATGACCTCACGGCCCTGGCTGACTCCGGCAGCATCAGCGGCTTTTTATGGGTTGATGGCAACGGCATGGCCCCCACCGACTGGAACGGTCTCTTTGACGCGGGCGAGTGGGCTCTTGGCAACTTTGCCGTGTATCTGTATGACGCAGATGCCCTTGCCGGGCCTGTCACCAACCACACCACGCCCATAGCCCAAACCACTACCAGTGTAAACGGCACCTACGTATTTGAGGGCCTTGCTGCGGGTAACTATATAGTAGGGCTCGTCAGCGGCTTTGTGGACGGCGTGGAGTTTTTGCTGCCCTTTAACTTCACCAATCAAAACAAATTTGAAATCAACTGGGATGCCATTGACTGGGATACCTGGGATGATGACCGTGATCAGCTCATGGCTTTAACCGAGGTCATCACTCTTGGAGAAAACGAGTCAGCAGTAAACATTGATGCCGCCATGCGTTTGCCTATGGGTATTCAGGCAACGGGAATACTCGAAGATCTCTGGAACAGTGCCGTAGGTACCAACCATCGCATAGACGACACTGATTGGCGCGTGGTAAGAAAGCAGACAATCTCAGGTGGCAACTACGTAATGCTACTCAGGCTGAATTCTATTAGTACGGGCAATCACTTTAACACAGAAAATAGCAGCGAGTACGACGGCTCGCTTCTTCAAGGCCGTATAACCAGTCACTATGCCGGCACGAGTTACCCCACCATAAAAGCAATTGCCGTGCAGCCCAATCTGGGAAGTCATACCGATGTTAATTTTCTTACCCAACCTACAAATACCCCGGCCGGTACTCAAACCAGGGACATCATGTTTGCCCTGAGCTATCGAGATATCAAAACTCTGATTCCTGGTGGTGAAGGCATTCGTGCTCCGCTTCCTACTGTTTATAGGCAAGGCGTTAACGCTTTTGAACGATATTATCTGCGCACGTCTGTTAATGCGTCAACACTCTGGGGAGTCAGCTTTATTTCTGATTCCCTGGACGGTGGAATCTCACCTTTTTCCACCCGGATTAGTGACATTGCAGCCATATGGGTAGGCACTTCTTTAACGAGGCAGGTTACCGTTCATTATGTGGATGCAAGCGGAACAACTCTACGCCCGCCAGACACCCGCACGGTTACCTTTGGCAACGACTTTACCGTTCAAAACTCAGACATCCCCACCATTGCCAATTACAACTTTAGCGATCGCTGGAGAACCACTCCCACCGGCGCGCTGCTGAATCCCCCCATAAGGCTCACCAATGTAACCACCAATTCAAATATCTATCTGGTGTATAACGAGATTCCAAAGGAGCGTTACTGGGTATATAAGGACACCAATCTGAACAACCTTCTCAGCACCTGGCACTGGCTGGCCGATGCGGTCAATGCCTGCGGAACTGATGGTGGCTACACCATCTACGCAACAGAAAACGATACTGACATGTCCGACACCCCCGGCACTGATCCCAAGGGTCCCATCAACCCTCTCTATAAAAATCTAGCCGTGACTATTCCCTCTAATAAGACCATCACACTCACCTCTCATTCGAGCGCTGTAACGCCCTTTGTCATCACGCAACGAAGCGTTAACGCCAGACACCTCTCAGTCTTCGGCTCCCTCACGATGAGAAACATCGTCTTGGACGGCATCACTACGGGCGGCGGCTTGCAGGTAGGTGATCGCCAGTTTGGCTTGACTGGTTCGTTTGTCATGGACAATGGTGCCGTTGTGCGCAATTGCAACAGCACCGGCAATGGCGGGGGCGTGTTCATCAGCCAAGGCAGCATGATCATGAACAGCGGCAGAATCATCGATAACAGATCAGGCGGCGTTATGGGAGGCGGCGGTGTCTGCATCAACGCTGGCACCTTCACCATGAACAACGGCGAAATCAGTGGCAACAGGGCTAACAGCCAAGGTGGCGGTATATACGTTGCCACACAAGACGGATCCACCACTGACTTCTTCAGGATGAACGGCGGCTCCATCATCAACAACACGGCAAGCAACACCGGTGGTGGCGTACAGGTTGCTCCCTATGCCACCTTTGAGATGACCGCCGGTTTGATTGATAACAATACTGCCACCCTCACAGGCGGCGGAGTGGCTCTGTCATACGCCCGCTTTACCATGAGTGGCGGAACTATCAGCAATAACACCACCAGCAGCTTTGGCGGTGGTGGTATATGGGTTGACTCTAACAGCACTTTGATAGTGACTGCCGGGCAGATCCGTAGCAACAAGGCGCCCAGCGGTGGCGGTGGCGGTATCTTCACCTCAAATTATGGAAATATCAGGATTGCTCCAGGAGTGATTTTCTCTGGCAACACCGCATCAAGCGCCGTTGATATTGGCATGAACGCCACGGAATACGTGGCGGTGTTCCAAACGGACTTGAGCCCCAACGGCATCTACAGTCCCTGGGCACCGGGCGGCTACAGCAACTGCATAAGCTTTGTTGCCGCCCACCCGGTTAACAACTACGACATCAACGTGATTACTTTTCCTGTCACCGTGAGATATGTGGATGTGAATGGTGCTTCCATACCCGGCAGGCCGGAGACAACGACCCAGGTCCACTATGGAAGGACCTTCTCGCAAAATCCCATAACGCCGATACCCGGCTATAAAACAGAGGGCTACTTTGTTGGCACTACCTTCAACCCGCCAACTCATGTGTATACCCCGGCCACCAGCTATACCAGTCCAATCATCAAGGGCAACCACACCGTATACTTTGTGTACCGAGAGATAACCTATACCACCCTCACCGTATCCAAAGAAGTTGCTGGTAATTACGGCGAGAGACTAAAGCTCTGGACCTTTACCGCGTACTTTGAGGATGAGGATGGCACACCGTTTACCGCCCCCTATCCGTTTACCATCACACACAGAGACGGCACCACGAGTGTTGGCACTAAAACTCCCAATGCAACCGATGGCAGCATCAGCTTTGATCTTAAGCATGGTGATGTAATCAGCTTGGGTGAGGTGCGCCGTGATGCAACTATCCGCATCGTGGAAACACCAGACAGTGAATACGCTGCCAGCTTTATAGACAGCCTCAGCCCCGCAACCAAGGTCAACGGCAATGACACGGGCAAGGTTCCCATGTCAGAAAACAGACGTTTTGACTTTACTAATGCCTATGACGACACCCCAGAGTCAGGCATTACTGCCGGCGGTGCTTCGGCCTTGGCCCTCTCGGCTTTGATCCTCGTAGCTACCGGAGCAATCGTAGTTTACGTGGTCAGACGCCGTAGACAAGTGTTCTAAGTGCACAAGGGAATGGTTCTTTTGAGCACTCAACGAATATAGAACGGGGAATAGATATGAAGACGATCAGGAAAAAGGAAGAGGCAAGCCGAACTCCCAACCGGCAAAGGGGTGATCCCGAAGGGGACGACTCCACGCCACCCCTATCTCCAGGGGAGGCGCGTCCCAAGGCCAAGGTCAAGCGCAAAACGGTTTGGCACGACCTGGGAATGCTCGGAGTCAAGATTGGGGCAATCGTCTTGATTGCGGTAATGCTTTTTAGCCTTGTGTATGGATTGCATTACAACCGGGAGCCAGACATGCTCCCTGCGGTAAAAGATGGAGATCTGGTGATCTACTACCGCTGGGACAGGGACTACGTGGCAAGAGACCTGATAGTGCTGGAACACCAGGGACAAACGCAAGTAAGACGAGTGGTTGCAGTAGCAGGAGATACGGTAGATATCTCGGAGCAAGGACTGATGATAAACGGTTCACTCCAGCAAGAACGAGAGATATTCTTCCTCACTCAACGCTACGAAGACGGTCCCAAGTTTCCCCTCACCCTGGGAGAAGGAGAGGTGTTTGTCTTAGGAGACTATCGCGAAGGTGCAACTGACAGCCGCATCTACGGACCAGTCAACGTAGAAGACACCAAAGGACAGGTAATAACCGTCCTCAGAAGAAGGAACCTTTAGGGAGTTAAGAGTTGAGAGTTAAGAGTTGAGAAATGAGAAATGAGAGTTACCCACCCTGTCATCCTGAGCGTAGCGAAGGATCTAGAGTGAGAAACACTGGGAAAGTAATACAAAAACTGGGAACTGGGAATTAGATCTAGGAAGGAATGATCATGAGAGAGAAAGAAATGAAGAAGTACAGAAAATCAAAGGGGCTGCTGGCTATTTTGCTTGCAGTAATGCTGAGCCTGACTATGGTGCCGGCTGCATTTGCAAACCCGGTTGACCCCGAGGGTATCGACCGAGCCGCCATCACCAAGGTGCTCAAGGTGCCGGTAGGAACCGATGTGCCGAGTATCACCTTTACCTTCACTATTGAAGGCATCTCAATCAACGATGACACTACCCGAGCCTCAAGCGTGCCGGTTGCCGGCAATGCCGGCCAGGCATCAATAGTGTTTCCCGGCACAACCGCCAACCCGTATCAGCACACTGAGAATGTGCTGCCTGACTCCACGTATTACTACCTTGAGTCTGCGGAGCTCTTTGGCAATATAGTCTGGCCGGATACAGGCAGATATACGTATTTGATTACCGAGAACAGCACGCAATACGCCCTTGACGACGGCGAGTTTCTCATTGAGTCTCAAGCCGTGTACCGCGTAGTGGTGTACGTGAAGGAAGACCCCATCACCAAGCTGCCCTATATCTGGGGAATTGGCGCCTTTAGAATCACCGACGATGGCGGCACAGACCTTGGTCCTGGCGGCGTCAAAGTTGACCCAACACCGGGCGGCCCTGCCACAGGTGAATGGAGCTACAGCCAGATGACCTTTGGCAATGTCTACTACAAGCATAATGGCGACGACGGGGAAGATCCCGAGAAGGACACCCTGATCATCTCCAAGGAAGTTTCTGGAGAATACGGCTCCAGTCAAACATACTTTGACTTTACCTTAACCATCAACAAGCCCTCACTGGTTCCCGATACAGTAACCAGCTACAGAGCCTATATCCTTGATGGCACAACCGTTGTGAGCAATCTTACCAACAACAAGGTAGGGGCATCCTTTATTACCACGGACTCAAACAACGTAACCTGCATCGACATCCCTCTTGGCACACCGTTTACGTTTGCGCTCAAGCATGGACAGTCCCTGGTCTTAACCAATGCGTTTGTAGGATCTAACTATTCTATAAGCGAGGCTGCCACTCCAAGCTACAAGCCCTTCGTAGTTGTTCTCTCCAACAACACGCTGATTGGTGAGGTCACCGCTGGCATTGGCTCCGGTCTTGCCGTTCCGGCAGACGGCACCGCCATTACCTCTAATCCGCTCGTTGGCGAGCTGAAGAACTCTGCAGCTTTTGAAAACGTGAATGATGGAATTGAAGAGACCGGTCTCACTATGGAGAACCTACCCTTCATTGGCATGATAGCACTGGCGGCCTTGGGCCTTGGCGCTTTCATCCTCATTCAAGCCCGCAAGAGAAGAGCAGAAGAACTCTAAAGACAGTCAGAGCCGGGGAGGCTTGCCGCGCAGAGCGAAGGCTTGCCGCCCCGGCACACCACTTGCTACGAAAGGAAAGAGCTTAACATGAAAAAGATAGCAAGAATAATGTTGGCAGCCATACTGGCAATGACTTTGAGCCTTGGGATGGTGCCTGCGGCACATGCAGACCCGGTTGATCCAACCACCATCAACACTGCGGCTATCACCAAGGTGCTCAAGGTGCCCGTTGGCACAGATTATCCGGCCATGACCTTTGAGTTTGAGGTTGAGCGCGTAGGTTTCAACGACACCACAAACATTCCGGCCAATTTTCCGCAGATTGGCACTGTCTTCATCGCTTTTGATGGAGCCACTGCAACCAGCCGTACCGAAGCACTCGAGGGCACTGTAGCCGGGGTAAGCACCTACTACCTCGAGTCACATGAGCTCCTTGCCGCAATCAACTGGCCAACCGCCGGCAAGTATGAGTACAAAGTCACCGAGGTTGATACTAACTACACCATTTTAGATCCCCTCCACGAGGCAATGGAGCTTTCACTGGCCGAGTATTCTCTGTCGGTCTATGTACGTGAGTACAACGCAGACGATGCAGCGGCGGGCAGAATACCGGCTGGCAAGTCAATAGGAGACCGCTACATCTATGCCGTAGGTATGATCAGAGTTGTCAGTGATGACGGTGTACCCGGCTACTTCAAGGGTGATCCCACCCCGGGTGGCAACCAGGTAACCACCTTCTACAGTGACATGATCTTCACCAACAAGTATGTCAAGACCAATGGTGCCGACGATCCCGATGATCCCGACCCCACTGATCCCGGCGATTCAACGCTCAACATCACCAAGACAGTAGCCGGAGACATGGGAAGCATAGTGCTGCCCTTTGACTTTACTATTACGGTAAATGTTCCTACGCTGATTCCGAGCTATCAGCTGGATACTTACAAAGCTTATCTGGTGGCCGGCAATAACGTTCTTGATCCATCGGTTGCCATAGATGCTTCTCTCGTAGCCACGCTTGTTGGCACGGATTCTTCCGGAATGAAGTACCTCAAGATTGCGCCCTTTACTGCGGTGGCCTTTAAGCTGACTCATGGGCAAAGTCTTGTGTTCATCAATACTCCGGTGGGCACCAACTATTCAATTAGCGAGGCGGGGGTAGACCGCTACACTGCCTCTGTGCGAGTCACCACCAACAATGTACAGGGTGGTCCAACCAACGGAACTGCTGCCGGCACAGGGGTTTCCATCACCGGTGCCCTGGTGGGAGAGGCTCTGAACAAAGCTGATTTTACCAACACTTTTGACCTGACACCTCCCTCTGGCCTCACCCTGGAGAACCTGCCGTTTTATCTCATGGTTCTGCTTGCGCTGGGTGCCCTGGTTGTGTTTGTTGTAGCAAAAAGACGAAAGAGGCAAGAAGAGGAGTAAGAGATAGGAGTCAACCGTGGGAGTGGGAACGATGTCAAGAGTGTACTTAAACACCATCACACTACTGGTACCTGATACTTCGGTACCCGCCCGCTGACATCCCACCAAGCGTTGTCAAGAATGTGAACCAGGCACCCCCTCACCCACTGGCGCCTGGGGAAACTGGTACCTGAGAGGAGTTCTCGTTTGAGCAAGGCCACTGATATAACAAGAAAGGCGATACGGCTAGTTGACGGAGCTGTAAATACTGCAGTGCTCGTCATTATCCTAGCCCTTGTTAGCATCGGCAGCTACGCTTTGTGGGACTCCGATCAGGTACATCGGGCGGCTCAAGCAAGCAACTACGCCATCTACAAACCCATCCCTGAGGTCAAATCCTTTGAAGAGCTTATCCTGATCAACGACGATGTGTTTGCCTGGATAGAGGTCTATGGCACCCATATTGATTACCCTGTGGTGCAGGGCCTTGATAACTCTACCTATATCAACACCAGTGCGGCAGGAAAGTACTCCCTGAGTGGGGCGATTTTTCTGGACTACCGATCAGCCCGTGACTTTTCTGACTTTAACTCCATACTCTACGGGCACCACATGGAAAAATTTGCCATGTTTGGCGAGATTGGTGACTTTGCCAAAAAGAGCTTTTTTGATGCAAGGCAATACGGCATGCTCTTTTATAACGGCACTGAACATGGACTTGAGTTCTTTGCGTTTATCCATGTAGATGCCTATGACAAGACGGTTTTTTTGCCCGGTATTATTGAGGCGGGTGCTTCGCAGGAGTACCTCAACAGAATCTTTGAATGTGCCGTGCACACGCGCGAGCTCAGTGTGCCGGTGAGCACTGAGGACAGAATCGTTTTGCTCAACACCTGCTCAGCGGCCTCTACCAACGGAAGAGACATCCTTGTAGGCAGGATAAGCGACGAACTGTTTGATAATCCCTTTGCTGTTGACGAGGTGATTGAGGATGAGTTAGTGCCCGGCGGGTTTATGGAAATGTGGGGCGCTCTCGCCCTTTGGGCAAAAGTGCTGATATTTGCACTGCCCCTGATAGCTCTGATTTTACTGGTGTCATTTCTGATGAACAGAAAGCGCAAAAAAGATAAGGCTGCACTCTTATCATCTTCCGGTTCAGCCAACATACCCAGCCCAGAGACAGACCCCCCTGATGCTGGGTTGTTGGTTGAACCAGAAGATGACAAAGCAAGCCCCAAGCAGGAGCCTCTAAAGCTCCAGGAACAACAGCCATCTAGAAACGGCGAGGGAGAACAATAGTATGTATACAGTTGACAGCAAAACGGTGCTACCCAGCTCTCTGAGCATGAAGCAACTAAGCAGTTCAAGCGGCAAGTGCGGCGGGCGTGCCACACTTTCAGGAGGCCGCCTGATTGAAAGGCAGCAAGGCGCGTGGCAGCCGGCAAAGTTTTTGATGCTGGCGCTTGTTTTGACCTTGGTGTTTTCTTGCCTGGTTTGTTTTTCAGCATTGCCAGGGCGCAACATGGCTTACGCCGCCACTCCTGGTGAGGTTGTTATTGAGGTAAATCAAACCTTCACCGCTGGAGGCACGGCTACGCCACCCGGCGCAGCCTTTACCTATAGCCTCATTCCAACAGTGGCTACCAACCCCATGCCAGCCGGCGGCGGCACCTTTACTCTCACCGGCACGAGCTCGGTAAACATTACCTTGAACTTTACAAGGACCGGCGAATACTTTTACACCTTGCAATGCACCACAACCGCTGCAAGCGGCTATACCATAGACACTATTGTGTATGCCGTTGAGATTACCGTCTTGAACAATCTCACTTCTTTTCTTGTTGTAAAGAACCCAGCTGGAGAAAAGAAGGAGCGCGCTGAGTTCAGCCACTCCTTCTTTGCCAATACTCCTCCGCCTCCTCCGCCTCCGCCGCCGCCACCACCACCGCCACCACCGCCACCACCGCCGCCTGGACCCACCGTGTATGTTCCCGTGCCGGTTCCCGTGCCAACAACCACTGAGCCCACAACTACTATCACCCCTAACCAAACACCTACTGGTGTACAGACGCCGGTTGAGGAGAGGGAGATTATACCTCCGCCTCCTCCGCTGAGCGGGGCTTGGGCCCTCCTGAATCTGATACTGGCCATTGTTGGCATCTTGCTTGGAGTGATAACCCTCATTCGCGCTCTGAGAAAGAAGAACAAGGGCGACGAGGAAGACGAAGAGCTTGACGACCATGCAACCGTCCAGGCTGCCTATGCAACAGCTCAGCAGGGCGCCTACCCCAATGCTGGGTATGACGAAGATATTGAAGAAGAGAGCGAAGAAGAGCAGAAGCTGAAGAGAACCAGACGCATCTGGCTTGCAGTGACACTCGTCTTGGCTGTGGTTGGCATAGTGTTCTTCTTCATCACCGAGGATATGCGTCTGCCTATGGTATTTGTTGATCGCTGGACCATAGTGAATGCATTAATTCTGCTCTTAGAGATAATAGCCATGATATTTGTGATCAAGAAATATAAAGAAGAAGTTGAAGAAGACGAGGAAGAAGAGATTCTCGTAAGCTTGGAGAGTGAAGCCTAGAAATATATTCTGGTTATTTCCTAACCCCCCCCCTCCCCCCTGTCATTCTGCGCTTCGCCCCCCACCAGCGAGGCGCAGAATGACGTTTAGAACAGGGGGACGGGGTTAGAACAGGGGGACGGGGTTAGAACAGGGGGACGGGGTTGGAACAGGGGGACGGGGTTGGTGTCCCAGATTGGAACAGGGGGACGGGGTTAGTGTTCCATTTTGACCTTGGTCAAAATGGAACACTAACCCCGTCCCCCTGTTCCAATCTGGGACACCAACCCCGTCCCCCTGTTCCAACCCCGTCCCCCTGTTCTAA
>WRBR01000010.1 GCA_009784425.1 Coriobacteriia bacterium
CTGTTGAAAAAAGCATCGCAGAGTGGAATGAATTCTGTGCTGCAGGTTTTGATCCACAGTTTGGTTTGTCGCCAGAACACTTAAAGCCAATTAACTCACCACCTTTCTATGGCATTAGAAACCACCCACAGATTATTGCCCTCAGCGGCGGTTTGGAAGTAAACGATCATTATCAGGCACTTGATGTGGATAACAATCCCATTACAGGTCTTTATGCAGCAGGTACCGGTTGTGGTGGTAGCCTGGTGGGTTCTCTTGACTGGCAGATGCATACTTCAGTATCGATTGGTAATTGTCAGACGTCAGGTCGCTATGCAGCAATCCATGCAATAACGGGAGGGCATACACCATCAAATCCAGGTAAATGGGATGAAGTGAAGCACCTCTACTCGCATTTGCCTGCGGATAAGACCTTCTGGGATGATGACGAAGACGAAGACGAATCATAAGATCAAAAGAAGCTAGAGTTTTTATAGTATCACTCTGTTGGGCGTTGCGCGAAAGGTTGACTATGAGCAAGGAAGTTGAGAATGTAGAAAATGCCCCTGAGGAAACACCCGAAGAAGCAAAAGAATCTAGCAAAGCAACAGAAAAACCCAAGAAGAAAGGTAAAGCTCGGTCAATCATTCTGGTCGTTGTGATTGTGTTGGTGCTCTTGTTCGGCGGAGCTGGTGTTGTGTATGCCACCCAGCACGATAATCCAGAATTCTGCAATGCCATCTGCCACACTCCAATGGATCCCTACGTCCACAGCTGGCAAGACGGAACCTCTGTTAATGCCCTGCAAGCGGATATTGAGCATCCTTTGAGCATAACCATTCATCGTAACAGCGAAGAGGCACTCGTCTGCGTTTCTTGCCATACCGATGGCCTGGATATTCAGATAAGTGAGGGACTTTCCTGGATTACCAGCAGCTATCCTCAGCCGCTTAATCCGCTGGTTATGACGATTAGAGAGCCCAATGGCCCTCACCAGAGGAGCGGTGTTGAGACCTGCCTGAGCGGTGGATGTCACGAGGGCATTCTCACGCTTGAGGATTTGAAGAAGTCAACTGCGCATCACGAGCGTAACGTACACGACTCCCACATTGGAGCTCAGGACTGCACAACCTGCCACCAGGTGCACAGACAGAGCGTTTCATTCTGCACCCAGTGTCACTCTGATGCCCCCCTGCCCAATGGCTGGCTGACCTATATTGAGCAGCAGAGGCAGATCAAGGAAGCTCAGAGCGCTGAGTAGCTGCATTGAGCTGTCTTAACTGTTAAGACTGGCATGCCGACGACTACCCTGAAGTCGTTGGCATGCTTTGTTCTGTAGTAACACATGCAGCTCACCGTTCGTTGTTGTTTTCCGTCCCTTTTATTCTGTCTGCTCTCAGCAGACCAACTGCTATTTGTTGTGTGAGACGATACGTCTATCGTCTCAATACTTTGTGCTAAAGACTTGGAGTTTCGCTATACTAATCTGGCTCAACACCTAAGAAAAGAAATGATGACTATCATGCAGAGAGAAAAAGTATCACTGAGAGCTCGTTGGAGCTATTGGTTTGATGGTTGGATGTCGCGCGGCACGGGCGCTATCATGGGCCTGCTGGCAATCACCACAGCACTGTTTGTTGTTGTGCTTGGTGGAATTGCGTGGCTTGTTAAGTTGTTAATCGATCCAAACTCTGCGGCTCCGGATGCCGGACAAACACCTTGGGAGTATCTGTGGATTACCCTGATGCGCACGCTTGATGCCAGCAGTGTGGCTGGTGACGACGGCTGGTGGTTCCGCTTGCTGATGCTCCTGGCTACGATAGGTGGCTTGGTAATTGTTGCCAGCCTCATCGGTATCATCGCGGGTGCTTTTAACGCCAAAGTTGCCCAGTTGCGCCTGGGGCGCTCAAAAGTTCTTGAGCGCGAGCATACACTTATCCTTGGTTGGAACAACAAGATATTCACCATTGTAAGAGAGCTTGCGGTTGCCAACGAATCGCGTGGGCGTACTGCTATTGTCATCTTGGCCAATCAAGATAAGGTAGAGATGGAAGAAGCTATACATGCAGCAGTACCTCAGCTAGGAAACACAAAACTCGTCTGTAGAACTGGCGACCCAAAGCTTGCGCGCGACATAGAGATAGGAAACCCTCAATTTGCCCGAAGCATCATCTTGTTGGCTCCAAGTGAAGTGGATGAACCAGATAACGAAGTCATAAAGTCTGCCCTGGCGCTCACCAATCAAACTGAATGCTTGGCTTGCAACAAGAATATAGTTGCCGAGTTGCTGAATGAAGCAAACCTCAGTGTTGCACAGCTTGCGGGCCAAAACACTATCGACTGGATCACGGGGCAGGATTTTATCGATCGAATCATAGCTCAAAGCTGCAGGCAGTCAGGGCTCTCTGTTGTGTACCGGGAGCTGTTAGCGTTTGAAGGACACGAGTTCTACTTTACCAACCAGCCGTCGTTAGTTGGTAAAACCTTCTTTGAAGCACAGCTGGCTTTTGCCACATCCACTTTGGTTGGGATTGTCTCTGAGGGTGTTGTGCTCGTTAATCCTCCCGCCACAACCGTCATCAATGAAGGCGAGGATCTTATTGTCATTGCAGAAGATGACAGCACAATTTCTATTGCAGATCCTGCAGTATTTGACGATACAGGCATTAATATCCAAAAGCGAGCACCTCTGACCCCTGAGCATGTGGCAATCCTTGGAGGAAACCGTGGGCTCAACAGGATTCTCTCTGAGCTGAACGACTATGTGGCAGCTGGCTCGAGCGTTCGCCTGGTGACTGATGTCAAGATTCCGGATTTGCCCTCGCTAAATAATCTAGCCATTGAGATGATTTCTCTCGATCCAACACAACACAGCACGCTTGAACAGCTTGGTCTGGACAGCACGGAGCATATCATTGTAATCCCTGACAAAGATACCTATCCGCCAGCAAAAGCAGACGACCGCACCCTTGTGATTCTGCTTATGCTGCGCGATTTAGAGCTGAAACAGGGAGTGCAGCTTGCTATTGTGAGCGAGATGCTCGATGACGCAAACCGCGAACTTGCAGAGATCACCGAAGCAGACGACTTCATTGTCAGCGACCAACTGGTTGCCCTAGCGCTAGCCCAGGTTTCTGAAGACCAACAGATTAAGAGGCTTTATGACGTGTTGTTTACTGCAGAGGGCAGCGAGATATATCTGCGCCCTGCCGAAAACTACGTCAAACTGGGTGTAGAAGTGAGCTTTGCCACCACTCTTGAGGCTGCGCGACGCTGCGAAGAAACAGCAATCGGATACCGCCTGGGCAAATATTCAAATCAAGCAGACAAACACTACGGAGTGCAAATCAATCCTCCCAAAGCAGAGCCACTGGTTTTTCAACCTGGGGACAGCATTATCGTCTTAGCAGAAGATTAGATGGTCTGTTTCAAGTAGAGCAGGAGAGTAGGACTAGGGGACAGTTCTCTTGTCCTCTCAGCCCTGTAGACTAGCTGGCAAGCGCCTCAATAAGGACGGGAATATCATCAATATGATGACCGTCTCTGTCAAAGGTTTTAAGTTGGTAAGTTGCTTCTAGTCTCAGCCAAAAATCAGGTGTTGTTCCGAGGGCTCTTGCCAAGAGAATTGCCATCTCTGGGCTAATCATTCGCTTTCCGTTAACTATTTCGGAGATAGCAGACTGGGGCTTGCCAATAGCCTTGGCCAGCCGATACTGCGATATACCTAACGGTTCCAAAAACTCCTCTTTGAGAATCTCGCCGGGAGTTGAGATATATGAATTAGTGATAGTCATCAAATTCAATCCTCTCTGCTCCGTTCGTAGTCCAAACAAAGCATAGCCGCCACTGCTTGTTAACTCGTATGCTGTGGCAACCTTTACGATTGCCTTCAAGCTTCTCTAAGCGATTGCCCGGAGGAACTCTTAAATCGTTGATATCAGTAGCTGCATCGAGCAGTTGAAGCTTTCTGTACAGAGCCTTCCGTAAATCTGCCGGAACTCTTGAAGGTGTGTTGTTATCAGGATTATGCCAGAATAACTCAATGTCCTTGTCTTTAAATTCCATATAAGCCTTTCATGCTTCCGTCAAGCAGAATACTACTGCGTAGCAGAAGTATTGTCAAGTGGGACAAGAGATGGGGGGGTGAGACAGTGACCCATACGCCCCCATTGACTCAAGAGCTAAGACCACGGTTGACTTTTGAGAGCTTAGAGTAGATAATACAGTAATACATAGAACAGTATTACAGTATGGCACTGTTGTCAAGATAAAGGAGAAATAATGGGGAGTTCTGATAGCATCGTAACAGCTAGAGTGCCCAGAGAAATCAGAGAGTTAGGGGATGCCGTCCTCAAGCGTATTGATTCAACCGTCACTGAGCTGGTTAATTCGGCTTTTGAATATGTAATCAAGACAGGTGAATTGCCAAACAGCCAAGATCAATTCAACCCTGAAGAGAAGATAATTCGCAAGTTTTCCTCCTCAGACGAGAAAAGTATATTCTTGCTGAGTCTCAAGGAAACAAGCCTGCCTGTATCCGAGGAGTATGTAAGCTTGTCAGCAAAAGACATCAAGTCTCTACGCCTTGCAGAAAGATACGAGGTGTAGATATGAGGCTCCTGCTGGACACCAATATCTTGATTGACTACTTTGGCGAGCGACGTGAGTACTATCTTGACGCAGTAAGGCTTAGGATAGCCGTAAATTTTGGTGATGTGGAGCTCTGGGCAACCGCTAACTCCTTTACCGATGTGTTTTATATACTGCGCAAAGACCACGCAAGCAAATCTGTGCAAGATCTGTTTTTGGCTAACAAAGAACTAATTAAAATCTGTTCAGTAACTTCGGATGATATTTTTGACTCGGCCGATGAAAAATGGCTTGACTATGAGGACTGCCTCATACATACCTGCGCCAAGAAAATCAAGGCAGATTACATCATCACCAGGGACATTGACGGGTTTTTGCAGTCTACTGTTTCTTGCGTAAGCCCAACGGAGTTCTTTATTGAACTAGAAGAAAAGCGCGGCATCAGCTACGCAGAGGTCTTCGCAGAAGTAGGTCATGCATTAGGAGTCAATGGGGGAGTCAAAGTGTCATAGTGGCCGGGTGTCAAAGGGGCCGTATAACTTTGACACCCCTCTGCGTAGCAGAAGTGTTGTCATGTGGGACAAGAGATGGGGGAGTCAATGGGGATAGAGTCATTGTGCGGGTATCGCGAATGGACATTACAGCGTTGTCTGCAAAATGCAGACCGTTGCGTATTACAGTGATTTATACTCTGTCTTTAACAAAGTCTTACAGGAGGTATCGTGATAGGGCTATTCAAACCTGCATGGATGAATAAGGATGAATTGAAAGCGCTAGAAGCTGTTCAGAAACTAAAGGACAAATCAAAACTAGCCGATGCAAGCGTCAAAGCACCACTTGAAAAAACACGGATTGCTGCGCGAGAGAAGCTGACGCAAATCGAGCAATCAGATCTGCTGGCAAGGCTGGCAACAGTCACAGATAACGCAATCTACTCAGATTTCCTTAGCACAGCCTTTGTGGGACAGTCTGACCAGTTTCTTGGTGAGGTCTCAAAGAACATCTCATATGACTTTGCTGTTCGACGTTTTGCAATTAGAGAGATTGCAGACAAGACGGTCTTGAGAGAAGTTCAAACCTATTATGAGTCTTATCCGGACACTGCTCGCGCAAAGGATATTAGCAACAGTATCAAGCTCAGGCAGCAGGAGTTGAAACGCCAAGCGAAAGAAAAGAGGGCCGAGGAGAGCCAACTTGTTTTTGAGGGAGTGCTGGATGCCTATTTAAACGACCCCAACAACAAGCATGTTTGCGACCTGATCTACGCTTTAGATGATACACACGGCTTCAAAACTCGAAAAAGGGCGGCAACCGAGCTCATAGAAATCGCCAATACAACACCAGAGCTTATCATGCCAATCTGGGGTTGGATCAAAGCAAAGGTTGAAGCACCATGCCGGACATATGAAGCTCGACTTAATGAATTTGACCGCGAAGAAGCGGGCTTGCATGAAGAACAGAGCAGCGGGATTGGAATGTCGTTTCCTATGAAACCCAGAGCCTGATCTTGCTAAATTCGTCCCCAGTGACTCAACAGTGACTCCATGTGTCTTCTGCCTGAGAACACACCGTAACCCAACGGTGTCCATTCAAGTAGGCAAAACTGTGTTAGACTCCTCTCTATGAAAAAATTTGAAGACTTAGGACTTGATCCTAAGCTAATGAAAGCTGTATCCAGACTCAACTACAAAAATCCAACCCCTGTACAAGAGCAAGCGATACCCCCCATACTTGAGGGCAGGCATGTTGTTGCCTGTGCTCAAACAGGCACAGGCAAAACTGCGGCGTTTGCGCTGCCGCTTATTCAGCGTATTACGCGCGCTTCACGAAAGAAGGCTGTTCCCCATGCGTTGATCGTTACTCCCACGCGCGAACTTGCGGCTCAGGTGGAAAAAGTTGTGAGCATAGCAGCGCAGCCCTATGAGTACAAAGTACGCTTGGTTGTTGGCGGCATCAAATATAAACCACAGCTCGAAAGACTCAGGCGGGGAGTAGACATCTTGGTTGCTACGCCTGGGCGCCTGCTTGATCTTATCGATGACCAACACATTGATTTGTCTCAAGTGCAGGTTCTTGTGCTTGACGAAGCTGATCGCATGCTGGACATGGGCTTTTGGCCTCCCATAAAGAAGATTCTCGGCACGGTCTCTCCCGGCTGTCAAAAATTACTCTTTAGCGCTACCATCGGAAGTGAGATCAACAAAATGGTTGGCGTCCATATGCAAAATGCGGTGAAAATTGAGATAGCTCGCAAGGGTGAGACCGTTAGGCAGATAGATCAATCCTGCATGCCGGTGGAGCACAGCCAAAAAGCGGAGTTACTTCTTGCGCTTCTTGGCAGCAGCCCTGCCGGCAAAACGCTGATATTCACGCGCACCAAGCGACGAGCAGATGTGCTGGCAAAGATCCTGGGGAGAAACCAGATAAAGTGCCAGGCAATTCATGGCGATCGCAATCAATCTCAACGCACGAGAGCACTCAAAGACTTTACCACCGGCCGCATCAATATACTGGTTACTACTGATGTGATGGCGCGGGGCATTCACGTTGATAATATCGATTCCGTCATCAACTATGACACGCCCATCTCTCCAGAAGATTATATTCACCGCATCGGAAGAACAGGACGCGCCGGCAAGAGGGGTGACGCAACCACCTTTGTTTCCCCTGATGAGATCTCGGCGTTTCGCGACATTGAATTTCTGATGAAAAGTGTTATTCCTGTCAAAGACATAGAGGGCTTTTCCTACAAAGAGTCTCGCATCGTCCCTCAAAAGGAACGAGCAGCAGTCAAGCAAAAGCCAAAGCCCTTTCAGCAGGGTAGACCCCAAAGATTAAGAGGGCGCCGCAGGTAGCACGGAGTGTGCTACCCACCAATTTTCTCCCTGCTCTTACACAGGGGTCTCAAACTGTGTCCATGACAGAGATTTCAATGTTGCGTTAAACTTAAGAAGATACGCCGCAAGTTCTGTGGTATCACCCCGTAGAGAGCTCTTTGCCGCTGTTATTGCCTGTCTGCGGACACACGGCAACAAAATGCATCTGGAAACAGGAGCAAGGCATCAGATCTGCGGTGAGTAGGTTGAGTGGGCGTTGAGAACGGCGTTTTGCAGTCTGGTGAATCGAACAATAGAGGTGGCAAAAAATGGAAAAGCTTAAAAAGTATAGTGCGGAGTTTGTTGGAACCCTTGTATTGGTTTTCATGGGTTGCGGTAGCGCGGTAGTGTTAGGATGCAGCATAGACGGGGGGCATCTCGCTGTGGCTCTCGCTTTTGGTCTCGCTATCGTTGCTATGGCCTATGTTATTGGCAACATATCTGGTTGTCATATCAACCCTGCTGTATCTCTCGCTATGCTTTTACGCAAGAAGATAAGCACTGTGGATTTCTTTGGATATATAGTTGCTCAAACTGCTGGAGCCATTGCTGCAGCCGGATTGCTGAGCCTGCTGCTGCTCTTTGGGATATCTGACCAGACTAGTGCATTGGGCTCAAACAGCATTGCCTATGCCGGCAGTGTGGGTGGCGCTTTGTTTGTTGAAGTAGTCCTGACTTTTATATTCGTCCTCGTTGTTTTGGGCGTCACCTCTGACGCAAGCAAAGGTGGCGTTGCTGGAATCGTCATTGGCTTGACCTTGACCTTTGTGCACATAGTGGGTATTCCGCTAACCGGGACCTCCGTAAACCCGGCGCGCAGCATAGGTCCTGCCATTTTTGCTGGCGGCGACGCGCTGTCAGAGCTGTGGGTTTTCATCGTTGCACCACTAGCCGGCGCCCTGCTTGCGGTTTTGGTCTATTCACTGATAAACCCAAAAGTAAAAGCAGAAGCAAAAGAAGAAGCAAGACCAATAGCAAAACCAAAAGCTAAGCCAAGACCAAGACCAAAGGCTAAAGCTTAGGAGTCAATACGCCCCCACCAGACGTTAGGTTGTATGCCTACACTTCAATGAGTTGGTAGTTGCAGGATCCGAGTCCAATCTTTTGTGCGTGGTTAGTGGTGGTGCGCCAATCGGTTCTGGGCCAGACTGCGGCAAAGTAGTCTGCCTGTGAGTCTGCGGGGGTGCTTCCGCAGCAGGAATCTCCGGTTGATGCTGCGGATTGAGCGAGCTTTTCTGCCAGAACACTTCCTGGTATAACAGGCTGTGCGTTGACCGCGTCTGCGCAGGCAACATCAAGGGCAACCGGATCAAACGATGCAAACATACCCACATCAGGAACCACCGGCACATCGTTGGTCTCGTAACAGTCACAATCGGGCGTTACATCGATGACCAGGCTCACGTGAAAATGGGGGCGACCACTGACTATTGCCTTGGTGTATTCTGCCACCTTGGCATCGAGGATGTCGTTTTGCCCGTCCCAGGCGGTGCTGATTGCATCGGTGGCGCAGGCTGAAATGCAATGCCCACATCCCGTGCAGAGATCCGGGTCAATACGGGCTATTTTGTTATGGTAGCTGATGGCATCGCTCGCACAAAACCGCGAACACTTTGCGCAGCCGGTGCAATTTTTTGCTTTGACTACTGGCCCCGAGGCCGAATGCATCTCCAACTTTCCTGCCCTAGAAGAGCAGCCCATGCCGATATTCTTTAGCGTTCCGCCAAAACCCATTGCCATGTGCCCTTTAAAGTGGGTCAGCGTGATGAGTATGTCGGCATCCATGACTGCGCGGCCCACTCGTGCCTCTTTTAGCAGTATGCCGCCCTCAATGGGGACCAGAATCTCGTCAGAGCCCGTAAGGCCATCACCAATGATTATGTGGCAGCCCGTTGAGAAGGGAGAAAAGCCATGCTCGTAGGCAAGGTCGAGGTGCTCTAGAGCATTCTTGCGCCGCCCGGGGTAGAGCGTGTTGGAGTCGGTCAAAAAAGGCCAGCCTCCCTGCTCGCGCACCAAATCAACGAGAACCTTGGCATAGTTAGGCCGCAGATACGCTAGATTGCCCGCCTCACCAAAGTGCATCTTGATAGCGGTGAACTTGCGCTCAAAGTCTATCGTCTTCATGCCGGCAGCTTCAACCAGCTTGCTCAGCTTGCCTGCGTGGGTTTCGCCCGCCTCTAAACGCAGTGAGGTTTTGTAGACCAACGAGGCTTTGGCATCTGCAACAGCAGAAGTTGAAAAGTCATTCATGAAGACTCCTTTGGAGTAGGTGAAAGCTGCCTCAGCAAGCATATCAGACTGAGGGACGAGCGCCAGGCTTCAGGACCCGATATATGTGTACGGCTGGGCTCAGGGATCAGTGTCAGCTAATATGGATGCAGACAACTATGAGCATCTCTTCTGTTGCCAGCATTTTCCGATTTCTGTAGAGGCTTTTGGAAAATGGAAAGAAAATCCGAGAGCTTGCACGGCGTTTTTAGCAAGCTTTTTGAAAGGAGTCACTAGTATGAATGTAGCAGGACAATTACGAGTACTGACCAACGACCAGATGCAAACGGTCCACGAAAAGGCCTGTGAACTACTCGAGAAAAAAGGAATCGTTTTTGAGACAGACGAATGCGTCGATATCTTCAAAAAACACGGCTGTAAGGTTGAGGGCAATACGGTATTTATCTCCAAGAACCTGGTGGATAAGAGTCTTGCTCAGGTTCCCAAAACCTTTACGCTTACCGCGCCCAATCCAGCGCGTTCAGTAGTTGTTGGAGAAGGCCTTTTGATTCATCCGGCCGGCGGCGAGGTGTTCATCCAGGATTACAACGGCCAACGTCGCATGCCAACACTCAAGGACTTTTCTGATATCCAAAAGGTCTACCAAGCCTGCAAAAACATCGACATTGCTGGATACGCCCCCATAAGCCCCCATGATCTGGACCCGCGGAAAAGAAACCTCTGGACCATGCTTGAGTCGCTCAAGGCTAGTGACAAGCCGATTCTCTCGCCTATGGAAATTGATACCATAGAAAAAAAAGAAGAGATATTCAAACTTTTTGAGGTTGGCTTTGGCAAGGACTGGGTTGCCAACAATTACTTTACCTGGCACGTGGTGTGCCCCAATTCTCCCTACCTTTACTCCGAGTTTGCCTGTGACGGCATCAAGGTCTACGCCGAGCGCAATCAGCCCATATGTATTGTGTCTGCCCCAATGTCCGGCATTACGAGCCCGGTTTTTTTGGTGTCCACGCTTATTCTTACCATAGCCGAAGACCTGGCTGGTTTGGTGCTGGCCCAGTTAATCAAGCCCGGCGTGCCGGTGGTTTTGTCTGCTTCTTTGACCTATGGGTATATGCGCACCGCTTCATGGGAGTGCGCCAGCCCCGACACCTCGCTCATGTTGGCTTCGAGCATTCAGATGTTCAAGCACTTTTATAGGATTCCGGCGCGCGCCCAGACCGGCGTGACCTCGTCCAAGGCCATTGACTATCAGGCCGGCATGGAAGTTATGCAGAGCTTTTTGTATTCCGCGCTTGCGGGCGTTAATCTGACCAGTCAGACCGTGGGCACGTTGGCAAATCTCATGACCGTTTCGTTGGAAAAAACCGTATTAGACGACGAGCTTGTCAGCCGCGTGCGCCATATGGTCAACGGTCTGACCTTCAATGAAGAGCAGATGGGCATGGAGGACCTGTTTAACGCCGCTCCTGGTTCGGACTTTTTAACAAACGACTCTACGCTTGAATATTTTCGTGAGTATTGGGCTCCCACGGTTTCTGATTGGCGTTCAACCGAAGAGTGGGAGGCCGATGGCAGCAGGGATGTGGAAGCGGTTGCGCATGAAAAAGTTGTTAAGATACTGGAGGAGGCTCCGGAAAGCCTTTTAGACCCTGAGCAGGAAAAAGACATGATTGCCTACATCAACAGTATCGAGTAGAGCTTTGTTCCTCTAGTGCCAATACTTATAACAACTCGGTGACATAACTTGACACGTAGGCACTTAGATTATATTCTGGTTGCTGTTTGAAATAACGAGCTTCCCTGATTATTGGAAAAGGACTACAGGGGCGGAGTTTCCAGAGTAAAAGAAGTGAAAGGAACTAGCATGGCAAAGATATTAGGAATCGACCTTGGTACCACCAACTCAGCTATGGCGGTTATGGAGGGCGGCGAGCCCACCATAATCGTTAACTCGGAAGGTGACCGCACTACTCCCAGTGTTGTGGGCTTTCGCAAAGATGGCGAGCGCGTGGTAGGCAAGGCCGCAAAGAATCAGGCAGTAACCAACCCAGAGAACACCATCTCCTCCATCAAGCGTTTTATTGGTCGCAAATTCTCTGAGGCCGCAAGCGAGCGCGAAACGGTTTCTTACAAGGTAATCAGCGGCAAAGATGGACGCGTTGAGATTGACATAGAAGGTAAGAAGTTCACACCGGAAGAGATAAGTGCCATGACACTGCAAAAGCTCAAAGCCGATGCAGAAAAGCACACAGGCAGCACTATCACGCAGGCGGTTATCACGGTGCCCGCGTATTTTAATGACTCCCAAAGGCAGGCCACCAAGGACGCCGGCAAGATTGCCGGTCTTGAGGTATTGCGTATCGTCAACGAGCCCACGGCAGCTGCTCTGGCCTACGGCCTGGACAAAGCCGGCAAGGATGAGAAGATCTTGATCTTTGATCTGGGCGGCGGAACCTTTGATGTTTCTATCCTGGAGCTTTCTGACGGCGTGTTTGAGGTGCTCTCCACCAACGGTGATAATCACCTGGGTGGCGATGACTGGGATCACGTGGTTATCAACTGGCTGGCTGACAAGTTCAAAAGTGATAATCAGATAGACCTGCGCGCAGACAAAATGGCCCTGCAGCGTCTGAAAGAAGCCGCCGAGAAGGCCAAGATGGAGCTTTCTTCCACGCAACAGACCAACATCAATCTCCCCTTTATTACCGCAGATGCCAACGGCCCCAAGCACCTCGATTACACGCTCTCGCGTGCCGAGTTTGAGAAGATTACGGGCGACCTGTTGCAGCGCTGTAAAAAGCCGGTTGAAAACGCCATGAAGGACGCCGGCATCGCTATGGGCGATGTTGCCGAGGTCATCCTCGTGGGTGGCTCCACTCGCATGCCAGCAGTGCAAGAGCTGGTCAAGCGTCTCACCGGCAAAGACCCCCACATGGGAGTCAACCCTGACGAAGTGGTGGCACTCGGTGCTGCCGTACAAGGTGGCGTGCTCGCCGGCGACGTTGAGGGCATTTTGCTCCTGGACGTGACCCCGCTCTCCCTTGGTGTAGAGACTATGGGCGGCGTCATGACCAAGATGATTGAGCGCAACACCACCATTCCCACCAAGAAGACTGAGATTTACTCCACGGCTGCAGACGGACAGACCTCCGTTGAGATTCACGTGCTGCAAGGCGAGCGCGAGATGGCCTTGGGTAACAAGACCCTGGGCAAGTTTCAGCTGGGCGACATTCCGCCGGCACCGCGCGGTATTCCGCAGATTGAGGTGACCTTTGATATCGACGCCAACGGCATTGTGAATGTTTCGGCCAAGGACAAGGGCACGGGCAAAACGCAGAAGATCACCATCTCGGGCTCCACGGCGCTGAGTGATGACGAAGTCAACCGCATGGTCAAAGACGCAGAGCTCCATGCCGAAGAAGACGCCGCCCGCAAGAGCGAGGTTGAGGTGCGCAATACGGCCGACTCGCTGGTGTATTCCACACAAAAGACGGTGGACGAGCTGGGCGACAAGGTCCCCGAAGACACCAAGAGCGCGGTAACCGCTGCTATTGAAGAGCTCAACACTGCCATTGCAGGCAGCGACGTTGATGAAATCAGAGCCAAGACCGAGGTACTGCAGCAAGCCGGCTACAAGCTCGCCGAGATTGTCTACGCTGACGCGCAGGCTGATGGTTCCGAGGGCGCAGCCGCTGCCGGCGAAAGCGTAAACAGCGATGGCGTCATTGATGCTGAGTACGAGGTTGTTGAGCCTGAAGCAACCGACGATAAGTAGAGATGATGCCTTATGGACAAGGATATCAAGAGTGGTTCCCCGCATGGCGGGGAACCCACCTCAAAGAAGCATAAGAAGAAGTTAGATTCTGAGGCGCGTGATGCTGCAGTGGAGTCAAGCTCTGCCGCAGCTGAGCAGGAGATTCAGGACAACATCGATGCAGAGACCGAGCATCTGAGCGCACTGGCCAGCGCCTTGGCTGAGGCTGAGGAACTGCGCGACCGCCACTTGCGCCTCAAGGCTGAGTGGGACAATTACCGCAGACGCACCGAGGCCGAGCGAGCCGATGAGCGCAGCCGCGCAACTCAGCGCCTGGTAGAGAAGATTCTTCCCGTATTAGACGACATGGAGCGTGCCTTGGAGCACAGTAACTCCGCCGGGGACGAGTCTTTCAAAGAAGGCATAGTTCAGGTTCTGAGCAAACTCCAGAGCGTTTTAGAAAGCGAAGGAGTGAGCGTTATCAATCCAAAGGGCGAGCCCTTTGATGCCAACCTGCACTGCGCTCTCTCCAAGGTTGAGGATAAGAAAGTTCCTGACGAAACCGTGGTAGAGGTGTTCCAAAAAGGCTACCTCATGGGCAGCCGGGTACTACGCCCCGCAGCCGTAGTAGTGAGCCACAAGTAGAGAGGGGGTGGTAGCTAATGGTACAGACTACTGATAAGTCATATTATGAGGTTCTGGGGGTAGGCGAAAAGGCTACCACCGACGAGATCAAGAAAAGCTTTAAAAAGCTTGCTCGCAAGCATCACCCCGATGCCGGCGGCGACGAAGCCATCTTCAAAGAGATCAGCGAGGCCTATGAGGTCCTCTCTGATGAAGAGAAGCGCAAGGAGTATGACACCATGCTCCGGTACGGTGCCTTTGCGGCAGCCGGAGGAGCCAGGGCAGCCGGCGGGCCCTATAACTGGGGCGGCGGCAGCCAGGGCGGCTACTCCTCGGTTGACTTTGGCGGCGGCGGGTTCAGCTCCATCGGAGACCTGTTCAGCCGCATGGCAGCTGGCGAGGGAGCCTTTGGCACTGACTGGGAATTTGGCCAGAAGAAGGTCAACGGCCAGGATATACAAGTAACGCTTGAGGTGACTTTTGAAGAGGCCTTCAAGGGAACCGAGAAGCGCGTGACGGTGAAGAGCAGTGACGGCGGCAACCAAACCATCGACGTCAAGGTGCCCGAAGGCGCTGTTGAAGGCGGCAAGTTGCGCTACAAAGGCAAGGGCGCTGCCGGCAGCAATGGGGGCAAAAACGGTGACCTGCTCATCGTGACCTCCATCAAGCCACATCAGCTCTATGCGCGCAGCGGCGCCGATGTTTTGATTGACCTGCCTCTCACCCTGGACGAGGCAGCCCTTGGCGCTTCGATAGTGGTGCCCGCCCCCGATGGATCGCAGGTCAAGCTCAGAGTGCCGGCCGGCACTCAAGAAGGCAAGGTCTTTCTCATCAAGGGCAAAGGTGCCAAGCGCGTGGGAGGCAAGCAGGGGAGCTCTGGGCACGGAGACCTCAAGGTTAAGGCCACCCTTGTTGTTCCCAGGGACCTTAATGACGCACAAAGAGAAGCGCTCGCTGCCTTTGCGGCAGCCGGCACAGAAGATATTCGAAAGGGGTGGGCGTGATGGATGACAGACATCGCCCCTTGTACATGATTAGTGTGGCGGCAGAACTTGCCGGCATGCACCCACAGACGCTCCGCGTCTACGAAAGCAAAGGCCTGGTGACGCCCAAGCGCTCCGGCGGCAATACCCGCCTGTATTCGCAGGCAGACATTGAGCAGCTCGAGCTCATCAGCCAGCTGACCAACGAAGGTATTAATCTGGCCGGTGTGATTCGCATCATCGACCTAGAAAACCGCCTTGAAGAGCGAATAAAGCGTGTTGAGCGCCTGGAACACCGCATGCGCATCGTCACCAAGCGCCTGCACGAGCTGGAAGTACGCCACCGCGTAACCTCGCTGGTGCGCTATTCCCCCGGCGAACTGAGAATCAGGAGTTAAACAATGAGACCTGACAAATGGGCTGTATCAACCCAGGAAGTATTCCAAGAATCAATGGGCGTTGCAGCAGATGCCGAGAGTGCCTTCATAGAGCCTGAGCATCTGCTTAGGGCCTTACTGAGTGCCGGCGAGAGTAACATTAACGCCATTATTGAGCGCGTGGGCGCTTCTCCGGCAGCACTCAACGCTACGGTCACCTCTGAGATAGATTCCTCTCCCAAGGTGCAAAACCAAATGATGACCATGCCTTCGCAGGCAATGCTCTCCATCATGACCTCTGCCGAGAAGATTGCCGCAAAGATGGGGGACAGCTTTGTTACCACCGAGCACCTCCTGATTGCGCTTGCCGAGGACAAAGGCAAGGCTGGCAAGGCGCTTGCCGTGGCAGGCGTGACCCGCGAGCGCGTGGAGCAGGCCTATGAGGATCTGCGGGGAAGCACCCGCGTAACCGACCAATCATCCAAGCCCACCCTGGACGCCCTGGAGCAATTTGGGCGCAACCTCACCGAGGATGCCCGCGCCGGCAAGCTTGATCCGGTCATAGGCCGCAGCGAAGAGATTCGCCGCACCATACAGGTGCTGAGCCGCCGCACCAAGAATAATCCGGTGCTCATTGGCGAGCCGGGTACCGGCAAAACGGCCATCGTTGAAGGCCTCGCCCAGCGCATTGTTGCCGGCGACGTGCCCACCACGCTCAAAGACCGCGATGTGGTGGTTTTGGACATTGCCGCCATGCTGGCAGGCTCAAAATACCGCGGCGAGTTTGAAGACCGCTTTAAGGCGGTTCTGCGCGAGGTAGAGCAGGCCGCAGGGCAGGTCATCCTCTTTATCGACGAGCTCCATACCATTGTAGGGGCCGGTGCCGGCAGCGAGGGAAGCCTTGATGCAGGCAACATGCTTAAGCCGGCGCTTTCGCGCGGCGAGCTGCATGCTATTGGTGCCACCACCTTGGATGAGTATCGCAAGTATATCGAGAAGGACGCCGCCTTGGAGCGCCGCTTTCAGCCGGTTCTTGTCACTGAGCCCAGCGTTGAGGATACCATCTCCATTTTGCGCGGACTCAAAGAAAAGTATGAGATACATCACGGCGTGCGCATCACCGACGGTGCCATCGTGGCTGCGGCTGAGCTTTCTAACCGCTATATCTCCGAGCGCTTTTTGCCTGACAAGGCCATTGACCTCATGGACGAGGCGGCAAGCCGCCTGCGCATTGAGATTGATTCCATGCCTGAAGAGATTGACATCATCGAGCGCGATCTCATTCAAATGCAGATTGAGGAGCAGGCGCTTCTCAAAGAGAGCGATGATGCCTCGGCAGCACGCCTTGAGGCTCTCCGCCAGGACATGGCCAGTGTGCAGCAGCAACTGGACGGCGTCAAGGCCGTCTGGGCCAACGAAAAAGATGCCATTACCCTGGTACAGCAGCTCAAGGCCGACCTTGACCAGGCGCAGATTGACTACGAGCGTTCCACACGCGAGGGCGATTTGCAGGCTGCAAGCGAGCTGCGCTACGGGCTCATCCCCGATTTAGAAGGCAAGCTTGTAGTGGCTACCGAGCAGCTGGAAAAGCGTGAAGCCGAGGACTCTCTGCTCAAAGAAGAGGTCACCGCAGAAGAGATTGCCATTGTGGTGAGCAGCTGGACAGGCATTCCCGTGACCAAGATGATGCAGGGCGAAATCGAGAAGCTCGTGAACCTTGAAGAAGAGCTCCACAAGCGCGTTGTGGGACAAGACGAGGCCGTTGGGGCCGTGGCGGGAGCCATTCGGCGAAGCCGTGCTGGCTTGTCCGATCCCAGCAAGCCCATTGGTACCTTTCTCTTCTTGGGGCCCACCGGCGTAGGCAAAACCGAGCTGGCAAAGAGCCTGGCACAGTTTCTCTTTGATGACGAAAAGGCCCTCGTGCGCATAGACATGAGCGAGTACATGGAGAAGTTCTCCGTACAGCGGCTCATCGGCGCGCCTCCGGGTTATGTAGGCTACGACGAAGGCGGGCAGCTCACCGAGGCCGTGCGTCGCCGTCCGTACTGCGTGATCTTGCTCGACGAGATTGAAAAGGCACACCCCGATGTCTATAACATCTTGCTGCAGGTCTTTGACGACGGTCGCCTGACTGACGGGCAGGGTAGGGTGGTGAGCTTCAAAAATGCCATCATCATCATGACCTCCAACGTGGGCTCGCAGTTCATCCGCGATTTTTATCTGCTGGGCTCCGGCGGCTCCTCTACTTTGGGTAAGCTGAGCCCCACGTCGCAGGCCGACAAAGGCGATTTGGCTGCTTCTCTTGACGCAACCGGCGGCTTTGAAGGCATGGTGGATGACATGATGGAGTCCATCACTTCTCAGATGGATCCTTCAGACGCCGCAAGGCTCAGAGGAGGCAAAAAACCCAAACCCGCCGAGGTGCCCTTCGGAGATGACGATACCGAAAACAAGCGCAAGCTCGAGCGCGCCATCGACGAGGCCCTGCGCGCCACCTTCCGCCCTGAATTCATCAACCGCGTAGATGACGTCATCATCTTCCAAACCCTCGACATTGCCAATATCGATGCCATCGTGGCACTGCAACTGCAAGAAGTGGGCAAGCGCCTTGCCGATAAGCGCATTGAGCTAGAAGTCAGCCCCGCAGCAGCCGAGCGCCTCGCCATAGACGGCTTTGACCCGGTCTACGGCGCCCGCCCCCTCAAGCGCCTCGTACAACGCAACGTTGTTGACACTATGGCCAACGCCCTGGTTGGCGGCGAAATCACCGAAGGCGATAGCATCAGAATCGACCTAGACGAAGACGGCAACTACTGCGTAATCAAGCAGTAGTTCAGGATCTGTCAAACAGAATATTTTTGCCGCCTGAGTAAAGTGGCAGGCCCATGATGATGTCGCTACCTTTAAGCAGACCCAGTTTCCTAGCTGCCATGCCGGCGGTGAAGAAGATGCGGTTGTCTGCACATTCGTTGGCAGCTCTCAGGGCGGCGCTCCCGAGTGCTATGCCCAGATCAAGCCCCGCGTACAGGCAGGTTGCTCCGGCTTGCTCGCTGGTAGAACAGTTCTCAAAACCGCAAAGCCCGCAAAGATTGTTGAGCCCGCGGGTCTTTTTGGCAATGCCAAACAGGACTATCACCTGAGCAGCATCCACATTGTCAGCATCGCGCAGGAAGAACTTGCCTCTATCACCCAGCTCTTCTCCGATTGTGCGTTGCATGGCGGCAAGCTCGGCCTTTTCTTCTTCGGTCAGGATAAGCGTGTCAGTGTTGTCAACGCCACACGCCTTAGGCGCAGTGCGCGCTGCCACGCAAAGACTCTTTGCTAACGCAAGCAGGGCATCAAACTCAGCATCTTTAGATTCTATTCTCATGATACTCCCCTAAAGCTATGAGGCTGCTCGCAAGCGCTCAATTACGATGCTTGAGACATAATCATGCACGGTTTGCGAGTTTGAATCAGCGTTGTATCGTATCGTGTCGATTACCTCGGAAGGAAGATGAAGAGTCTTTAATAACAACTCATCCTGCGCAGCGTCAACAACGTGCTTAACATGCGCAGGCATCTCACCATCACCTCTTTGCCAAATCTTTTCTACCTCAAGACTCACTTCAACACCTCCTGAGGAAGTCATTATACACCTCAAACTGTCCACAACTTGCCGTTTTTGTTGATGAAGCCTTCTTGGGCGAGGTCGGTGAGGATGCTTTTGGTGAGGTCCAGGTCATAAGAGTAAAGCTCGGCGAGGTTCTCGGTGCTTTGCCCGGGGCTTGCGAGGATTGCTTCAAGAAGACGCGCCCGCTTTTGCCGTCTTGAGCCTTCGTAAGGAGACTGCCTTGTGTGATGCTTGCTGCGCCTTGAGGGGTTGGGATGGGTTTTCTTGAGGTGGGCGCCGTAGTCGAGCAGGGCGTAGTTCCAGCTTTTGGCGCTGATTTCGCGTGCCTCAGTGCGCTCATTGATTTGGGAGAGGAGCTCCTTGAGTTCGCGGTCGCTCACACCGTCTTCTGCAGGATAGAACTCATGCAGCAAAACCGCTCTCACGTTTGTTTCCAGATAGACGGCAAACTGGTCGTGCGCAAAAGAAAGCACTCCCGCTGCCGTTGCCGCTCCAATGCTAGGCAAAGCCGTTAATTCCTGTGTGTTCGCAGGCAGGATACCGCCGTGCTTCTCACATACCTCATCAACGGCTCGCTTGAGCGCCAGGGCGCGCCTGTTGTAGCCAAGCCCCTGCCAGGCCTCCAGCACATCGTGCACCGAAGCAGCCGCCAGCGCATCAAGCACCGGAAACTTCTCCATCCAAGCCTCAAAGTAGCGCTCAACCCGCGAGGTCTGCGTTTGCTGCAGCATGACCTCAGACACCAAAACAGCATAAGGGTCACTCGTACGCCGCCAGGCAAAGTCGCGATAGAGCCTAGCGCCTTCAGCAACCACGAGATCAATAAAATCATCAAAGTCTTTCATAGGCGTTATTCTACTTGAGTGTGGGTATAATCATGAGCCATAAGTAATTCCAATAAGGAGCAGCATGCACGTCCACATAGTTTACTGTCATCCAAGCGAGCAATCGCTCACCGCTGAAATCCGCGATGCGTTTATCAGGGGCCTTGAGAATTCAGGCAAGACCCATACGATAAGCGAACTATACAAGCAGAACTTCAAAACCGATATGACCGAGGAGGAGTACCTGCGCGATGCTTTCTATAACGCAGAGCCTCCCTTGGCGCCCGATGTGCTTGCTGAACAAGCGCTCATCAATGCCGCTGACGCGCTGGTATTTATCTACCCGGTGTTTTGGACGGAGGCACCAGCCAAGCTGGTAGGTTGGTTTAGCAGAGTGTGGAGCTTTGGGTTTGCGTATGGCGTTGCGGGTGACTTGGAGGGCACGCCTGAAAACCCAAGAGTCAAGCCGATGAAGACTCTCGACAAGGCTCTGGTTATCGCCTGTGCCGGAAACACCAAAGAAGCGCTGGAGGAGCAAGGGCGGCTACAAGCCATGGAAAACGTCATGCTGGGCGATCGCATCTATGACCGAGCCTTACACAAGGAGTTCGTTCTGCTCGGCGGCACCGAGCGTAATAACGCCACCCTGCGCGTCCAGATGGAAGAACAACATCTCAAAACGGCGTACCAGCTCGGCTGCGAATTGTGACTCAATGCGTCAGGGGAAGCGACCCCTGTGGCGCACTCTGCTAAAATCCTTGGGAGCCAGTAACAAAAGAAAGCGGTACATCTCATGAGCGAGCGAGTCATTGCGGTTATTGACGGCAATTCATTAATGCATCGAGCCTTCCATGCGGTGCAACACCCCATGAATGCACCGGATGGGCGTCCCACCAATGCCTGCTTTGGGTTTATTGCCATGCTGCTCAAACTCGTGGGCGACTTTAAGCCCTCGGGGGTCATCGCCGCCTTTGACGCGGGCATTCCGGCCTCTCGCTTTGAGGCAATTCAGGAGTACAAGGCACAGCGGCCGCCAACCGATCCTGAGCTCAAGGCGCAGTTTCCGATGATCGAAGAGCTGCTCAAGTCGCTCAATATCCCGGTTGTGCGGGTGCAGGACTTTGAGGGAGACGACATCCTCGGCACGCTCTCTCTCATGGCTGAGGAGCAGGGCAACATCAAGACCCTCCTGATTACCGGTGACAAGGACGCCCTGCAGCTTGCCTCGGACAAAACCGTCATCGTCACCAATCGAACCGGTATGAGCGAGGTCACGATTTATGATCCCGCCGGGGTCTATGAGCGCTTTGGCGTGGAGCCCGTGCAGGTGCCGGATTTTCTGGGGCTGATGGGCGACAGCTCGGATAACATCCCCGGTATCCCCGGCGTGGGGCCTAAAACCGCCACCAAGCTTTTGCAGGATTACGGAAGTCTCGAGAACGTCCTTGCGCATGCAGGTGACCTCAAGGGCAAGCTGGCCGAGAAGGTGGCCGAGGGAGCCCAGAAAGCTCTTGACTCAAGACAGGTGGCCACGATTATCCGCGATGTGCCCCTCACTATAGATTTTGATACCGTTGAGTTCCCCAACTTTGACAGCACCGAGGTCAAGCGCGCCTTTGGGGAGCTGGGCATGATGAGCCAACTGCGCAAGCTGCTGAGATTGACAGGGAAGAATGCTGATGACATTCCCGCGCCCACCATCTCAAGACCACCTTTGGTAGTTGTGCAGGGAGAAAGTGGTACAGGGGGGACGGGGTTTGGTGTACCACTTTCCATAGAAAGTGGTACACCAAACCCCGTCCCCCCTGTACCACCAAACCCCGTCCCTCCTGTACCACTTTCTCCGTTCCCGGTGACACACTCTTTAGAGAAACTAGGCGAATCAGAACAACTGGGGCTCTATCTCAATGCCTCAGACGCCAACGCCTCGGCAAAAACCAAGAGCGCGCAGCAAAGTCTGCTGCTGGATGATGTTGAGGAGCAAGAAAAGGCCCTCTATATTGCTACAGAAAATAGCACAATAGTGGTTTCAGGCGAAGAAGTGCCTGGGGCTCTCAAGTCGCTACTGCTGAGTAAGCACAGCCTGGCGTGTTACAACCTCAAGGGACTACTGGCCTTACTCGCGCCACCTGACACCAGCGAAGATGCTCTCCTGACCAGCGCGGAACTTCTGAACTGCAAAGCCTTTGACCTGAGTGTGGCCAGCTATTTGCTTGATTCGGACAGACCCATGAACGATCCGGCAGCCTTTGTTGAGCGGTTCTTTCCCGAGGTTGACCTCGAAAAGCTCCAGCAAGAAGAGGCAGAGAGCAAGGATAAAGGCTCGCGCTACGCAGCCACGCTTGCCGCCGCCGCGAGGGCAATTGCCCCTCACCTCAAAGATGAATTGACAGCCACTGAGGCGCTCAATTGCTACGAGCAGATTGAGCAGCCACTCACCTCCGTGCTCGTGCAGATGGAGCGCAGCGGGGTGCTGGTAGACACCAAGGTCCTTGCTGAGCAGGGCAAGACCCTCACAGCACGCATCGAGGAACTACAAAAACAAGCGCTCGAGATGGCCGGCACAGAATTCAACCTTGATTCTCCCAAGCAGGTAGGGGAGATACTGTTTGAAAAACTGCAGCTGCCCACGGGCAAAAAAACCAAGAGCGGCTACTCCACTGATGCGAGCGTGCTTGCAGATCTTAAGTCGCACTCTCCACTACCGGGCATCATTTTAGATTACCGTGAGCTGGCAAAGCTCCGCTCAACTTACATAGAGGCACTGCCCAGGCTGGTTGCAGAAGACGGCCTCATCCACACCAGCTTCAATCAAACGGTAACCGCAACAGGAAGGCTCTCGTCTTCTGACCCCAACCTCCAAAACATTCCCGTGCGCACCGACATTGGCAAGCACATACGCACGGCCTTTGTGGCTGACCCCCAAGCCTTGGGCGTGGAGCAGGCAGTTTTTGTCTCTGCCGATTATTCGCAGATTGAACTGAGGCTTTTAGCGCACCTCTCCGGTGATGAGCACCTCATCGCCGCCTTTGTTCACGGCGAGGATTTTCACCGAGAAACAGCCGCTCGCGTCTTTGGGATTAAGTCTGAAGATGTAACGCCGCAGATGCGCGGCAGAGCCAAGGCAGTGAACTTTGGCATTGTGTATGGGCAGCAGGCCTTTGGGCTCGCACAAAGTTTGGGAATCGGCTTTGCAGAGGCAGGCCAGATGATTAAGCGCTACTTTGAGGCCTATCCTCAAGTGCACGAGTACCTCGAGAGCCTCAAGGCACAGGCACATACCCAGGGCTGGGTTGAGACGATTTTTGGCCGCCGCCGCCAGATTCGCGAGATAGCCTCGAGAATCCCCGCCCGCCGCAATTTTGCCGAGCGCACTGCCATGAATCACCCCATGCAGGGCTCCGCTGCTGACATCGTCAAGCTGGCCATGAACCGCATTGCCCTCAAACTGGAAGAAGAGGGCTACCGCTCCAAGATGGTGCTACAGGTACACGACGAGCTAGACTTCAACTGCGACACAAGCGAGCTGGAGAAACTCTCATCTATGGTTACCGCCACCATGCAAGACGTTGTGACCCTCAAGGTTCCCTTGATGGTTGAGGTTTCCAGCGGCCCCAATTGGGCCGAAGCCCACTGACTCACTGGGGACGGGGCTGGTGTCCCAGATTGGAACAGGGGGACGGGGTTAGTGTTCCAATTTGACCTTGGTCAAATTGGAACACTAACCCCGTCCCCCTGTTCCAATCCCAAACAGCTGAGCCTGCCGAGTGAGTCAGTTTCCCCGTCCCCAGTGAGTCAGCCCCGTCCCTCTGTCCCAGTGGTATACTGCTACACGGTGTTTCCTAAGGGAAGCCCCGTTTGTTTTATGTGTAAGCTGAAAGGTAATAGACGTGCAAACGATAGAAATTGAAGCACTGCAAGAGACGGCACTGCAAAGCATCGCCGCAGCTAGCTCCAGCAAGGAGCTGGAGCAGGTGCGTATTGCTGTTTTGGGCAAGAAGGGCTCGCTCACCCAGGTGCTTAGAAGCATGGGTAGCGTTCCTCAAGAGGAGCGTGCCAGCTTAGGGGCATCGGTCAACACCGCCCGCGTGCAGCTCGAAGAGGCATTGGAACTGCGCGCAAGTGAACTCAAGGCACTTGAGCAGAGCGCGGCAATCAAGGCAGAGTCCGTGGACGTGACCCTGCCGGGCAGGAGCCAGCCCATTGGATCCGAGCATCTCATCAGCCGTCTCACGCGTGAGATTGTTGAGGTGTTCAGGGGCATAGGCTACCGCGTGGTGGAAGGCC
The DNA here is from genome assembly GCA_009784425.1 of Coriobacteriia bacterium. Classification (GTDB taxonomy): domain Bacteria; phylum Actinomycetota; class Coriobacteriia; order Coriobacteriales; family UBA8131; genus WQXH01. Next base: position 24,140 of record WRBR01000010.1, read on the forward strand.
CTGAGGTTGAGACGGAGTACTACAACTTTACCGCCCTCAACGCTCCGGCAGATCATCCTTCACGGAGCCAACAAGACACCTTTTATGTGCACGACCGCTCAGGCACTGAGAGCAGGGTGTTTGGCGAGAGCGAAGTGTTGCTTCGCCCCCAGACCTCGCCGGCACAGGTGCGTGTTATGGAAAACGACGAACTGCCCATCTACATACTGGCGCCGGGACGCGTGTACCGTAGAGATACGGCCGACCCCTCCCATCTGCCTCAGTTCACTCAGATTGAAGGCCTGGTAGTAGACAAGGGCATCAGCTTTGCGCACCTCAAGGGCACCTTGGAATACTTCTGCAAGGAGATCTTTGGGCCGGAGCGCAAAACGAGGTTCCGTCCGCACTTTTTTCCCTTTACCGAACCCAGCGCCGAAGTGGACGTGAGCTGCGGCATCTGTGGCGGCAGCGGCTGTCGTTTTTGCGGCGGCACCGGATGGCTTGAGATCCTCGGCTGCGGCATGGTTGACCCCAATGTCTTTGGCTTTGTGGACATCAACCCGGAGGAGTACAGCGGCTTTGCCTTTGGCATGGGCGTTGAGCGCATCGCCTGCCTTAAGTATGATGTACCGGATCTACGCATGCTGCTGGAGGGCGACATGCGGTTCTTGCGTCAGTTCTAGCTGCGTTAACCCTAGATAACCCTTATTACCCTTATGTATCATTACCGTTTCAATAAATTGCTAAATGGAGTAACAATATGAAAGTCAGTTTAAAGTGGTTGCAGACTATGGTAGAGGTGCCAAAGGATTTAGACGCCTTTGTAGAGAAGCTGGATCTCACCGGAACCGCGGTGGACTCAGTGCACTACACAGGAGCCCGCTTTGAGGATATCTTCGTTGGCCAGATACTCGTGAAAGAGCAACACCCCAATGCCGACTCGCTCTGGGTCACGTCTGTTGACGTGGGCGAGAACAATCTGGGCGAGGACGGCAAGCCCAAACCTCTCCAGATTGTCTGCGGAGCCCAAAACTTTGCCCAAGGCGACAAGGTAGTAGTTGCCCTGGAGGGGGCCGAGCTGCCCGGAGGCATCAAGATCAAAAAAACCAAACTGCGCGGCGTAGAAAGCAGGGGCATGAACTGCTCAAACCGCGAGCTGGGTCTGGGCACCGACCACGAAGGAATCATGGTGCTCCCCGCAGATGCACCGGTAGGTATCGCGTTTTCAGACTACGCCGCCACGGGCGACACAATACTCGACCTTGAAATCACCACCAACCGCCCCGACTGCATGAGCATGCTGGGAGTAGCCCGAGAGGTTGCTGCCATCTACACCACTTCGTATGACCTGGGCCGCGCCATGCCCGAGCCGCCCACCCAGGGCAAGGCGGAGGATTTTGTGCGTGTGAGCATCGATGAAAGCACCCGCTGCGCCCGCTACACGGCGCGCATCATCAAGGGTATTACCGTTGGCCCGAGCCCCGAGTGGCTCGCCGAGCGAATCACCGCCGCCGGTGCCCGCCCCATCAACAACATCGTTGATGCCACCAATTACATCATGTTTGAGACGGGCCAGCCGCTGCACGCCTTTGACCTGGACACCCTCGCAAAAGATGCAGAGGGCAAGGCATCGATAATCGTTAGAGCAGCGGGGCAGGGCGAGAAGTTCACCACCTTAGACGAGGTGGAGCGCACGCTTTCAACAGACGCCACCGTCATTGTTGACGGGAACGCAGCCAGCGGGACAGGTGCCTCCATAGCTCTCGCGGGAGTCATGGGCGGGCTGGAGTCAGAGGTCACCGACAAAACGGTTAACATCCTCCTGGAGTCTGCCTCCTTCAACCAGGGGCACACCAGCCGCACCAGCCGCAATCTCAAACTCCTTTCGGAGTCTTCAAGCAGGTTTGACAAAGGCGTAGACGATGCCACCTGCGATGAATTCAGCGCGCGCGCCGCGGCACTCATGGCAGAGATAGCCGGCGGCACCGTTGCCGAGGGCGTGGTGGACTGTTATCCGGTGCCGCGGAAATTACCGGCGCTTACCTTGAACCTGACCAAGCTCCGCGAGATCCTTGGCGCGGATATCCCTCGATCTATCGTAGTGAACATTCTGCGCCACCTGGGCTGTACTTTGGAGTCCGCAGAAGAAGACATGGAGTCCTTCAGAGTTCATCCACCCACCTATCGCCCCGACCTAGAGCGCGAGATTGATCTCTACGAAGAGATTCTGCGCCTGTGGGGCATGGACAGGGTTGAGTCAAAACTGCCGGGAGGCGCAGAGCGTATAGGCTCGCGCACCCGCGAGCAAGTGCTCACCGACAAGATTGGCGCAACGCTGAGAGCACTCGGGCTCAATGAAACGATGACCTACGCCTTTGCCTCCGCAGAAGACATGAGGCTCTTGGGCATGCAGATTCCTGAGGGCGCAGAGGCAGTTGAGCTCATCAACCCCATCAACACTGAGCAGTCGCAGATGCGTATGACTATCATCCCCGGGCTTTTGCGCTCGGTAGCATTTAACCAAAGCCACGGCGTGCCTAACGTGCAGCTTTACGAGCTGGGCGCCGTCTTCACCACCAGCGAGGGCCGCAAGCAGCCCAAGGAAAAGCCCCTGTTGGCTGGCGTTTTGGCCGGCTCCTGGAACCGTCAGGCCTGGAATGAGCCGGCGCGCACGCTTGATTTCTTTGATGCCAAAGGTGTCATTGAGAGCCTCGCGCGCGAGCTCTGCATCGCTGACCTGCGCTTTGTTGCCCTAGACGAAGCCGATGCGCCCTGGCTGGCAAACGGTCAGGCTGCCTTGATTCGCAGCGGATCTGCGGTTATCGGCTGGATGGGCGCCATTCACCCCCGCGCTGCCGAGGCCTTTGAGGCCGGCTCGCCAGTGTTTGCCTTTGAGCTTGAGGTCAAGGCGCTGCTTGGCGCGGCAAAAGAGGCGCGAGAATTTGTGCCGGTGCCCGTGTATCCCGCTGTGGAGCTGGATCTTGCTCTGGTAGTAGATGCGGATGTTACCGCAGAAACACTGCTCAGAGTGGCGCGCTCAGGCGGCGGCGCCCTGCTCAGCGAAGTGCACATCTTTGACGTGTTTGCCGATGCAAACAAGCTGGGAGAGGGCAAAAAGTCAGTTGCCCTGTCGTTTACGTATCGCTCACCCGATCGAACGCTTACTTCAGAAGAAGTTGAAAAACTGCACAGTAGGATTGTTCGCAAACTAGAAGGCGCCACCGGCGGCACCGTGAGATCATAAGGAAGAAAAGTGTACGAGAAACTAAAAGAAATCATCGAAACTTATCAAGAGCTGGAGGCCAAGCTGGGCGATCCGGAGGTGTTGGCCGACCAAAAGGAATACACGCGCCTTGCCAAGGAACATTCTTCGCAAGGTGAGCTGGCTAAAGCTGCTCGTGCCTTTATCAACGCAACAGACAACATCACCAGCGCCAAGGAGTTGCTGAAAGAAGAAAGCGACGCAGCCTTCAAGGATTTGGCCGCACTTGAGATTGAGGAGAACACCGAAGAGCTCGCCAGGCTTGAGCAGGAGATTAAGGTCATGCTGATTCCCGGTGACCCCAACGACGACAAAGACATCATAGTAGAGATTCGCGCCGGCGCCGGAGGCGACGAGGCAGCCATCTTTGCCGGTGACCTCTACCGGATGTACACGCGGTTTGCCGACTCAAAGGGCTGGAAAGTAGAGCAGCTGGATGCCAACGTCTCCGAAGCAGGGGGTTTCTCGCAAATAGAATTCAAGGTCACGGGAAACAAAGTGTACTCAGTCATGAAGTATGAGAGCGGCGTTCACCGCATTCAGCGGGTTCCTGAAACCGAGAGTCAGGGCCGCGTTCACACCTCAACGGCTACGGTAGCGGTGCTGCCTGAGGCTGACGAGGTAGAAGTTGAGATCAACCCCAACGACCTCCGCGTGGACATCTACCGCTCCAGCGGACCAGGCGGCCAGAGCGTCAACACCACGGACTCTGCGGTGAGGATTACCCACCTCCCCACGGGGCTGGTGGTGCAGAGCCAAGACCAAAAGTCGCAAATACAAAACCGCGAGGCTGCCATGCAGGTTTTACGCGCGCGCCTCTACGACAAGATGCTCTCCGAGCAGCAGGCCGCACTCGGCGCCGAGCGTCGCTCACAGATAGGCTCGGGCGACCGCTCAGAGAAGATTCGCACCTACAATAGCCAGCAAGACAGGGTCACTGATCACCGCATTGGTTACAACAGTACTTACAACGGTGTCCTTCTCAGTAAGGGCGGCGCTGGCCTGGAAGATATTACCTCAGCACTTATTACCGCTGACAGAGCCAAGAAACTCGAAGAAGCCATCTAAAGTGGCTGACCAGTGGACAATCTTAGAAGCGCTTAATTGGATTGAGCAGCGCCTGACTCGCGAAGGCGAAGAGAATCCGCGGCTGGCGGCACAAATGCTCGCCGGACACGCCACCGGCCTTTCTCGCATAGAGCTCTACACCAGCTTTGACAAACCCCTCGACGAGGATGAACGAGCCGTTCTCAGAGAGTCCATTCAACGCAGACTCACAGGCGAGCCCCTGCAATACATCATAGGCAGCGTTGGCTTCCGACACATCGAGCTGAAAGTACGCCCTCCCGTACTCATCCCCCGCCCAGAAACCGAACAGTTAGTTGAGTGCGTTTTGGGACAGAGGGACGAGGCTGTGGAACAGGGGGTCAGGGCTGGCTCAGGATCTGGCGCAGCGGAGGCGTGCACAAAAAACACGCTTTTTTGTGCAGAAATTGCGTTTGTGCGTGATTTTAAGGCCAAAAAAGACCAAATTGGGCATGAGAAAGACAAAAAAGGGGATATTTCAGGTCATTTTGGGGCTAAAAGACACCCGGAGCCACGCACAAACGCAATTTCTGCACATTATTTAGAGAATTCCTGCACAACGCTCTCTCGCAATCCCGAATACTTCCTCGACATTGGCACCGGCACGGGTGCGATTGCACTTTCGCTGCTTGCAGAGCTGCCCAACTGCCATGTCTATGCAACCGACATCGACGAGGCAGCAATTGCCCTCGCAAACGAAAACGCGAGAGAGCTTAAGCTCGATGAAGACGGTCGCTTGCATATACGCAAGGATGACCTGGCCAGCTCGTTTGTTGCCGATGAAGCCTATCATGGCTACTTCGACCTAGTGCTATCCAACCCGCCCTACATTCCTACCGCCGAGTATGAACAACTGCCCATAGAGATCCTGCAGTATGAAAGCAAACTGGCGCTCGATGGCGGCACCGACGGGCTTGATGTCTTCAGACGCATCGCCAAGCAAGCAGAAGTCCTACTCAAACCTGGCGGTATCCTCGCTGTTGAACTCCACGAGAATTCACTCGAAGAAGCCGCAGCCTATACGCAAGAACTGTCATACTCCCAAGTACAGATTCACAAGGACCTAACAGAGCGCAACCGCTTCCTCACCGCAATAAAAACCTCAAGGAGGAGAGAAGAGTGAAGAGTGGTACAGGAGGGACGGGGTTAGTGTACCAATTTGGCCCAAGTGGTACAGGAGGGACGGGGTTAGTGTACCAATTTGGCACTTGGGCCAAATTGGTACACTAACCCCGTCCCTCCTGTACCACCTCCTGTACCACAGAAACGAGAGACAGCATGAGCGCACCAACACTCAGAATAAACCCAGTATCACCTGAGCCAGAACTCATCAAGCAAGCGGCTGAGGCGCTAACCCTCGGCCAGATTGTGGTGATACCAACAGACACGGTGTACGGCATCGCACAGTTAGCGAGCCCCACGGCAGACCCCGAGGAGCTCAAGAAAATCAAGGAAAGGCCAGGCGAGAAAAACATCCCCCTACTGGTAGCAAGTCTCGCCGACCTGGAGCACTACAGCACCGAGCTACCCGCCTACGCCAAGGAGCTGGCAGCCCAGCACTGGCCGGGAGGATTAACCCTGGTGGTGCGCGCCAGCAAGGCCATGCCGCCGCAATTCATCGGAGAAGACGGCAGCGTTGCCCTGCGTATGCCGGCCTGCAACATCGCACTCGCCTTAATGGAGGCCGCCGAGGCCCCGCTGGCCTGCAGCAGCGCCAATATTTCCGGCAAACCCCCGGCTACAGCTTTTGCGGAGCTAGACCCCCTGCTTGCCGAGCGCGTCTCACTTATCGTGGACGGAGGAGGCCTTTCAGGAGGCGTGCCCTCAACCGTGATATGCTGTCTGAACAAACAACCAAAACTCCTACGCCCAGGAGCGGTAAGAGTTAAGAGTTAAGAGTTAAGAGTTAAGAGTTAAGAGAGAAGAGAGAAGAGAGAAGAGAGAAGAGTTAATAAACACCTGTCATTCTGAGCGTAGCGAAGAATCTAGGCATTGAATGAATCTAGCACGCAAGACGTGGTCAAAATAAAGAAGAAATAAAAACTAAAGGATGTGCTGGTTTTCAATAGGTAAGGGTGAGGTTTTATGTTTGAGAAGATTAAAAAGGCAGTTTCCGTAAAGAGTGTTCCTTCCGAAATCGCACAATTCTTTAAGGAACTGAGAAAGGAAAACAGCGCTCTTGCTGACATCCTGGCCACCTACGTTGCTTATGGCAAGGATCCTATGGAATTAATGAACTTGAGTCCAGGGATGCAAGGCGATTTTAACTTTTTTGCTGGAAACACATGGGGATATTGGTTTGCAGCACTTCAGCCACTCGCAAATAAACCTGGCAAGCTCACGCTTGAACAGTGGCTGCGACTGGGGCAGGTGTTTATGCTAAAGCCTGTCTTTGCTGACAACAAGAAGCAAAAAGTCAGCACTGCACCGCCTTGGTTTGTAGAATTACAGGGACGACGCCAGCTTACCTGTGAAGACTCCGCGCTCTATCGGTCTGTGTGGAATCTCTCCTCTCTCCACCCCCTTCTTGTCGCTGCCGGGATAGAAAATAACCATGTGCCACGCGTAATCGTCGAGGCTTTTTTACTGAACCTTAATGGTAGACACTACGATTGGGATAAGCCCATTCGTGTCTTTACCAAAATCGAAGAGGTTCATGCCAGGCCATTGGTGGCCCTCATAAACAGAGAGAGCTCAATTATTCCTGAGATCATGGCTTTAGCTGATGCCCCAACCAAGGTTGGGGTTTCAACGTGGCTTACCCTGTTTCCTGAGTTGCTCCCGCCTTTATCTCCCATGATTAGCGATTGGGCTTGCGACTCAGCAAAGACTGTGCGAAAAGCGGCAATAGGGCTGATAGGTCTTATGAGAAATGAGCAACGAGATTTTGCGCTGAAAACAGCTCTAGAAAAGGGGAGTGCCTCCAGGCTCGACAACGTAATCAGTTACGCTGGCCTCTTAGGGTCAGAAGGACGCACTCTCTTAGAAGAGGTTCTCGCCCGAGGCGAGGGCGGCAAACGTGACGAGATGATTAGTGTTGCCCTCCGGCAAAGTGAGGCAGTGGCAGAAATGCCACAGGCAGAGTTGAGTGTCTTGCCTGCCCCGCCCCTAAACACCACCCCGCTCGATGAAACCTACGTAACCCAGCTGGAAGAAGTGGCAGCAAAGTGGACCGCTAGTCTTGCAAAAAACGAGGACAAGTGGGCAAAGAATTCCCTTAGGGCTGTGAGCCAATTGAGCCGTACAGACTATAGAGCAGTAGTAGACTGGCTCAATGGCACGCGCTCCAAGCCAGCAGCGGTAAAAGCGCTTCATCATCTTCTCTTATCTAACACTAAACTTCCTCTGTTGCCCGCGCTCAGAGTGGCTGTTGAATTGACATCCCATAGAAATAAGTCTGGTGTACAAGAGTTGAATTTTTATTACCTCGATAATATCCTCGGCAGAGACTACGATCTGCGCAGCTTGCTTCAAGCAGCCCAGCTGCTTGGGGTGGGCGATGCCGTCAACCAGATAGCACAATCGGCATTTAGATGGCAGGGGCTTGCTGGACGCAACCCAGAGCATATCTGGCCATTTTTTGTTGAACACCCCGTACGTCTTGATGAGGCGCTTGGGCTGAGGCAAAAAACTAAGCAGCAAAACTATTACTGGGGCCCCGACGAGCTTGGGGTTGCCATAGCCATCCTTGAGATGTATCCGGTTCTTCCTACTCAATACATTCCGCTACTCGCGCAAATGGCAACGTCTGAGCGCAAGTCAAACCGTAAACAGGCTCAAGAGCTCTTAGAGGCGCGGCAGAGTGTTTTGCCAATAGCCACCCAGGCGCTCTCGGATTCAAAGTCAGAAATCCGCGCAACTGCCGCCGCCTGGATTGGTCGCATTGCAAACACAGACGGCATAGAACCTTTGCAAAAAGCTCTGGCAAAAGAAAAGCAAGAGAAGGCACAAGCTGCGATGCTTAACGCCCTGCATCGATTGGGTGACGATATTTCGGCCTACCTGACCCCAGAGGTACTGCAAGCTGCCGCAACCAAGGGATTGAGCGCTAAGATACCGGCGGCTATGGATTGGGTTCCACTTGAAGCCCTGCCAGGCTGCCGTTTTGCTGATGGGAGCCAAGTTGATCCGAGCATCTTACGCTGGTGGGCAATCCTGGCGGTGAAGCTCAAGGATCCCCAGGGTGCCGGCCTTATCCCTCTGTACGTCTCTTTGCTGGACAAAGACAGCAGGGAGACCTTGGGACGGTTCATTTTGGATTTATGGATAGCCTACGACACTACGGGCCCAA
>WRBR01000011.1 GCA_009784425.1 Coriobacteriia bacterium
CTTCGTAGTAAGAGCAGGAGATGTCATAGGACATGACAGCGAGTACTCCATTGCTGCCAAGTATGTCTTCATGACGGTAGAAGAAGCTAACACGAGCTTCCTTCCCGCTATGGATAGCAAGTACATCTCCTGGGCAGAAGCCAGTGCCTGGAAGGTAGACGGCAACACCGGAGCTGTCACTACAGAAACTGTAGTGAAGGCCTTTGGCGCCATACCTTCTCCTGCCATACCCTCCATCACTCCTGTTACCTTTGCAGTAGACGGTAAGCCTTCCGTCTCTGCAACCGTAGACTTTGTTGTCATGACCGGTGATGTCATCGTTGGCAGCACCGAGTACTCGATAGCTGCAAGACACGTCTTCATGACTGTTGAAGAAGCAGAGACCTTCCTCACCCAGACCCCGGCTCCAACGGATCAAACGTATATCAATCGCACCAACGCCCACGCCTGGAAGCTCAATCAGCCTCCTGCAAGCAGAAACACCCCCGTTGAGATCGTGAACTGGAGCGCGCCATTTGCCGCAGTGGCAGGTACCTACGAGGTCACCTTTGGTGTAGTAGCAGACCCCGATACCCAGGTCACCGCAAAGATCGTAGTCTTGGATGGTGACGAGAAATTCGGCAACAAGAACTTTGCCATCGCTGCAAATCATGTGTATATGTCAGTCAAAGAGGTCAATGCATTCTTCATAGCAGGTGCTGACTACGTTGACATAGCTGGTGCGTATGCCGTAGCCGTAGATGCCAACGTGGCGCCAGCAGTAAGGCTCAAGGGAGCTCCAACCCTGCTCGCTGCTCCGGGAGTGTATCAAATAGGATTTGAAGTGGCCCAAGACACCAGAGTCTTTGTCACGGTCAACTTTACCGTCTACCCAACCTTCACCGTGACCTTCAGAAACTGGGACGGCAGCTTCCTCAGCGCCCACGAGGATCTCCTCTTTGGCGAGGCAGCCATTGCTCCGGCGGTTGTTCCGCCACGCGCGGGACACACCTTCATTGGTTGGGACAGGTCCTTCAACTACATCACCGAGGATATCACGGTAACGGCGGTTCACTCTCCCATACCTGCTCCCACCTATACCGTGACCTTTGTCGATTGGGATGGCACCGTGCTTAAGGTGCAGACTGGAATTAAATTCGGCGAAGCCGCTACTGCGCCGGATAACCCCTCGCGCAACGGACATGTCTTTATTGGCTGGGATAGCAACTACACCAACGTAACCGCTGATATGACGGTGACGGCTCGGTACAGTCCCATTCCTGCGCCCACCTATACGGTGACCTTTGTGGACTGGAATGGCACCATACTCAGCGTGCAGTCGGGCATCCCCTATGGCGGAGCTGCTACTGCACCGGCCAATCCCACGCGCCCGGGCTTCACCTTTGTTGGCTGGGATGTTGCCTTCAACAACGTCACCGCCAGCATAACGGTAACGGCTCTGTATCTGCCTATCCCGCCGCCGCCAACGCCTGCGCCGCAACCAACGCCGCCACCAGCGCCCGCGCCAACGCCTGCACCTGCGCCGGCGCCAACGCCCGCGCCGCAGCCCGTGCCAACGCCAGCGCCGCAGCCCACGCCGCAGCCCACGCCGCAGCTGGCTCCACAGAGCTTCACCATCACCTTCACAGACGGTCTTGGCAACATACTCAAGACCGAGACGGTGCAAATTGGTGGCTCGGTGTCACCGCCGTCTAATCCCACACACGGCGACTACAACTTCAACGGTTGGGACATGCCTTCCGGAACGTGGAACAACGTAACAGGAGATGCAGTTATCTCCGCACAGTGGTCAGAGCCTATCGTCGATAGCCTGCTCTTCATCCCCGGAACCACCGTGCCCCTCTTTGGTGCCGATCACTGGAGCCTCTTCAACCTGGTCTGCGCTCTCCTTGCACTGCTGGTCTTTGCCCTCTGCCTGATTTGGGTATTCAGCCGCAAGAAGCGTATTGACGAGAAAGAAGGACACGAGCTTGGCTACAGGCGCATCAAGGGCGAGTGGATCGATGGCTTTGGCCAAGTGGTGGACGAGGACGAAGAAGGCACACGTCATTTCCGCAAACCGGCACTGCTTGTCTCAGGAGTTGCAGTACTGGTCTTGGCAGCGATTTACTTCATCACGCAGGACATGAGCCAGTCCATGAGTCTGTTTGACTACTGGTCACCCTTCTTTGTCATAATACTTGCTGCCAATATCGCTGCGGCCGTCTTAGTCAACAAACGAGTGCGCGTTGCCGATGATAAGACATCAGAAATACAGGGAGCACAGGTGATTGCTGTATAATTCACGACCCCTGGCACATATCGGCAGGCACCCTATTTGCCAACACGCTGTCTTCGCTCAGGTTTCACCCGCCTGAGCGAAGACCCTTTTGTGGGACCGGAGTCACTTTACCGTCCCTCCGGTCACTCGTTTTGGGTTAACTGGTCATAGAGAGCAATATTCTCCACAAGCAGGGCAGGGATATTCAGGTTATAGGGGCAGCGACGCAAGCAGGTGCCGCACTTGGCGCATTTGCGGGCGAGCGCAATGGGCTTGTCCGTCATTGCGTGGGCACCTTCGGAGGTGTATCGCTTAAAGATGCTCTTTACCAGCAAAGCGCCACTGATGGGAATGCCCATTGGGCAGGGCTGGCAATAATCACAGCGATGACACCAACTTGCTCCCGTCTCCTCGCGTAGCGCGGTTATGTAAGACTCATCGGCCTCGTTTAGGCTCTCGCCGGCTTTTACAACTGCAGTAATCTCACGGAGCTCCTCAGGACTTTCTACGCCCGGATTGGGCACGATACTGTTGTACTGCATGAGAAAACGGAATGCCGGCCCCGGATCATCTATGCGCCCGCCGCCCAGAGGTTTCATACAGATGAATCCCATGTCAAGCTCGCGAGCGAGCTGTATGGCACCCTCGGCCTTGCGCTCAACGCAGTTAAACGGAAGCTGCACCACATCAAACAGATTGGTCTGCATGAGCTCAACGGCTAGGTCAATGGTGTGGCTCGAAAAAGCCAAAAAGCGCACCTTGCCGGATTTGACCTGCTCTTGCAGCCATTGCAAGGGACCGTTTTCCACGAAGACGTTGTCGAGGCGCTCTCGGTTGCTTACGCTATGCAGATGAAAGATGTCAATATAGTCCACACCCAGGCTTGTGAGACTGGCATCAAGCTGACTGGTGAGCTCGTCAGCGGTTTGACCCATAGACTTTGTTGACAACACCAACTCCTCGCGCGGTATGCCGCGGATTGCCGCGCCAATCTTTTCTTCGCTATCAGCATAAAAACGCGCGGTGTCAATGAAATTGATGCCCAGGTTCAGTGCCTCATGCACCACTGCCGTGGCCTCTTCAAAGTCAAGGCGCATGATAGGGATACCGCCAAGCGCCACTTTGCTCACCAGTAACTCCGTACGCCCAAACCTGACTTTATCCATGAATCTTCCTTTCGCTCCTAGCTGTACCATTTTAACGCGAGAGGGAACGGTTCGGCTGTCACGTTTTCATGACAGCCGAACCATCCCCTCGCCATTCTCTCTCCTCCACAATCCCTCCTTTGTTTAGTCTCGCGGCAAGAAAACAAGAGTTCATGTTACAAATGCAGCCAAATGTACGGTTTTTTGCCTATTTTGTGCCCCTAAACCTCTCAAGTCAGGCGATTACTGAGCAAAAACCGTACATTTGGCTGCATTTGTAACATGAACTGCTAGGATTTTGCCGCGGGCCATCCGTTCTCCCAAAAAAAGACAAACTGTCTCGACTTTATCGATTGAACAAAACAGCGCACGCAGGCCCAAGCCAAGACGCTTGACAACGTAACAAAACATTGTTATATTGCGTAACAATGTTTTGTTTTATCGAGAAAACTGTTAGGAGGTAAGTAATGAGTGAGAAAAAAACAGAGACTCCTCAAGATATTTCCAAAAAGGAGTTATTGCAGGAGACCGGCATCTCGTATGGCCAACTTTATCGCTGGAAACGAGAAGGCCTGATTCCGGAGGACTGGTTTGAGAAGCGCTCTTCTTTTACCGGACAAGAGACGTTCTTCCCCCGCAGGCTCGTGTTGGAGCGCGTTGAGGCCATCCAATCCATGAAGGATGGACTCTCTCTTTCAGAGATCCGAGACCTGCTCAACGCAGTGCCCAGGCAAACAAACCTGCGGCAGACCCTGCTTGAAACAGGGAGCATAGGCGAGGACTTCATCAACACGCTCACCATACAGCTGGAGGGTATCTGGCTTTCGGAGCTTTCGCTCAAAGCTGTGGCAACCCTCTATTCTGCCCTAGAAATGGCGGGAGCAAGTTCAGAAGTACAGAGAGAGCTTGTTTCGCGGGTTATTGAAGAACTGAGTGTTGAGGTGTCTGCAGTGTCAGACGAACTTGAGGCGGATCTGCAGCCAGATGAGGCAACAGCACCAGAAGATGCAGCTCATCAAGTGGATGCAGATGAGCAGGCTGATGCTGTTAAGGCAGACCCTGCTGAAGAAAAAAACACAGAAGAGGAGGGATAGATCATGGGATCTTTCAAAGGAGTTGGCAATATGGAAAACGGACGCATCGACGGCGTCGTGACCTTTCCTGGCGGTGTTTATGCCGACCTCAACATAAATGGAGTTGCAACAGCCGAAGGTCCCCTGGAAGCAGGCAAGCTGGATATTGACGGGGTTTTTAACGCCCGGAGCGATGTATCCTGTCAAACACTCAATACTAATGGCGTTGCAACCATTGACGGCAATCTGCGCAGCGCGATTATGGACATCGACGGCGTGGTCACCGTGCACGGCAGCAAGGTTGAGGCGGATCGTATCGTTTGTGACGGCGTGCTCTCTACTGAGGGCCAGGTCTCGGCAGATGTCATCGATGCCAATGGCTTCATCAATGCCACAGAGATCGTAGGTGACCGTATCACCATTCAGTCCTTTAAAAAGTCGTTTTTCTTTGACCTCTGGGTCAAGCTCAACCAGGCCGTGGGAAGCCGCGGCTACTCTAAAGTTGACCTCATTGAAGCAACAACCATCAATCTGCGGGGTGTCTATGCCAACACGGTAAGCGGCCACGATGTCACCATTGGCAACGGCTGCAAAATCGACACGGTTGATGCCTCAGGCAAGCTCTACATAGACAGCGGAGCCGAAGTCAAAGTAGTTATCGAGAATAAAAAGTAAGAAGTGACTCATGGGGACGGGGAAGGTGACTCGCTGCTTGCAGTGAGTCACCTTCCCCGTCCCCATGAGTCAATGCAGGATGAAAAAATAGGACAAAATGCCCCGGCCCCTTCTCTTCTAATCAGGTTACAATGTGCTTGGGATGTAACCTGGTGGAGAAGGTGTGTGCATGGAGACTGCTCTTATCATCGTGACGCTTGTGGTTGCCCTGCTTGCCCTGCTCATCCTTGTGCTGCTCATCAATGCAGCGCGCCTTCGCCCGGCAAAAGTCAAAGACCCCTTGCCACCTGCCACAGTCTTTGGAGACAGCAAGGCAGTTGAGCGCTTCCAATCCATACTACAAAGCGCAACTGTGTGGGACGAAGAGGATCCTGAGGCAGACCGCAGCGCCTTTGATGACTTTCTCCCCAAACTGCAAGCTCTTTATCCACGGGTCTTTGAGGCCCTGGAGCTCACGATAATCAATGACTACGGCATCTTGCTTCGCTGGCCTGGCAACGATTCTAGCGCGGCCCCCGTGGTAATGATGGCTCACTATGACGTGGTTTTTGCAAAGCCGGAGGACTGGACGCACGACCCCTTTGGCGCAGAGATAATCGACGGAAACATCTACGCGCGCGGCGCAGTGGACACCAAGTGCATACTCGCGGCGCTGCTCGAAGCAACTGATTACTTGCTGGCTGAGGAGCACACACCGCCGAGAGATATCTACCTCTGCTCCTCAAATAGCGAGGAAACTATGGGCCTCACCGGTGAGCTCATGGCCAACTACTTCTCAGACAGAGACATTACGCCGCTTTTTGTTTTGGACGAGGGAGGCGCGGTCATCGATAATGCGCCACTGGGGGCAAGCCCGGAGTTTGCCGCCATTGGGGTGGCTGAAAAAGGCTTTTTCACCGCATACTGCGCCGTGAGCGCAAAGGGAGGTCACGCCGCAACGCCTTCTCCTGCCGATGCCCCGGCCAAGCTGGTCAAAGCACTTAACAGGCTACTCCAGACCGCAGCGCCAGCCAGGCTCTCAAAGCCTATTGAAGCAATGCTCACCGAGCTGGCAACACACGGCAGCTTTGGGCTCAGGCTGGTCTTTGCCAACCTCTGGCTTTTCCGCCCGCTGGTGCTCTCGATAATGAAGAGCAATCCCGAGACTGCCGCCATGGTGCGCACAACCTACGCCCTCACCGAGCTGGAGGGGAGCAAGGCGCATAACGTCATTCCCAAAACGGCTAAAGCAACGGTCAACGTGCGCGTTGACCCTCATGAGACGGTGCAGCTTGCACTGACGCGGCTCAAGGATACCTTTGCCAAGGCAGGCATTGCCCCTGAGGATGCGCACTTTGATCTGATGGCGTCGCTTGACCCCTCGCCCATATCGCACTTTGACGATGAGCCCTTTGCTTACCTAAAAAGCGTCATCAAAAGCGTGTATCCAAACGCAGGCATTGCCCCATACGTGCAAAGCAGCTGCAGCGACGCGCGCCATTTTTCTCTGATATGCCCCCATACTTATCGCTTTGCCGGCTTTCTCTTTAAGGGCGAGCAGCGCAGCGCCATACACGGGGTGGATGAGAACCTGAGCGTAGACAGCTACAAGCGCGGCGTGGGTTTTTATATTCAGCTCATAGCCCATTTAGAAAAACTTGGAGAGCAGCCTAAGTAACCATCGCACACAGAGACAAGCCGGGAGGTCATAATGGCAGAGAGCGCGCAGCCAAAAGCAAAAAAGAAGATTTTTTACGGTTGGTTTGTCGTAGCCGGCGGCTTTTTGCTGATGGCTACCTGCTATACCATTTTTGTGAACTGTATCCCGCTTTTCCAAGCGCACGTTGTTTCAGAGCTGGGTATCGGCATGGGTGCCTTCAACCTAGGCGTGATGCTCTGTACCGCCGTGGCGATTTTTGCCTCCCTTCTCTTTGGCGCACTTATCGACAAGGTGTCCTCGCGCTTGCTCGGCGCGATTACCGTTGCCACCACTTCTGTGGTCTTGGTGCTCTTTTCCTTTATCACAGAGGCCTGGCACCTCTACGCGCTTTGTGTGGTTGCCGGCTTTGTGGTTGTGGCGGGTACCCGTTTGCTTGCGAGTGTTGTTGTAGCCAACTGGTTCACTGTACGGCGTGGCTTGGCCGTGGCCATCGCTCTCAGCGGCTCGGGCTTTGGTGGCGTGATTCTCTCTCCGCTGGTAAGCAACATCATCGTTGGCTGGGGTTGGAGGCCAGCCTTTATGGTGCTCGCGGTTATTGCTGCTATTGCCGCGCTACCCATCATCCTCACCACTTTTTATAACAGGCCGGCTGACAAAGGGCTCGAGCCCTACGGCACGGGAATGACAGAAACCGAGAAGGATAAATCCTCCGATACACCGGTGACGGTGTCGGTTGGCTGGAAGGTCCTCCGTAAAAACGGCGGCTTTTGGATTCTCATTATCGGTTTTATTGCTATGGGCATTGTGAATGGTGCGGTCATCACTAACTCAATCACCAACATGACCTCAGTGACCTTGGAAGGCCAGGAAATTATCACCGGCGGACATGATGCCATCTGGGCCGGGTATGTTTGGTCGCTTTATCTGGGCGTGGTTATTGTTGCCAAGATCTCGCTCGGTGCCATTTACGACCGCTATGGCTTGCGGGCAGGCACCTTGCTGGGCACGGCTACCTGTATCATCGCGGCTATTGCACTTTGCTTCCCCGCCACCTTCTTTGGTCCTATCATCGCTGCTGTTGCCTTTGGTTTTGGTACCTGCATGGGCACGGTGTCTCCGCCTATCCATGCGGTTAAGCAATACGGCAAAAAGGATCTGGGTATGGTCACGGGCTTCATTACGGCGCTTGAACTTTTTGGCGTGGCCATTGGTGCCTTGGTCTCCGGCGTACTCTTTGATATGTTCCTCACTTTTATCCCCGCTTGGATCATGGTGCTGGTAGCCTCAGTGGTAATGGGCATCTGCCTCATGGCAGCTATCCCTGCCGCAAGCCGTCTGGTTGAAAAACGCATTGCCGCCGGCGCCCCCATGTTGGATGCCGAAGGATTTGAGATTGCTGCACCGCCACCACTAGATTCTTAAAAACAACGTCGAGGGCTTCTAAATACGGCACTCATTTTAGGTTTTCAGCAAGAGCAGCATGGTTGCGCTGCCCTTGTGTACCTCAAGGTGCAGGTGGGGGGAGCGGAGTTCGTTGGAGATGCCGCGGGCGCTGTAGGGGCTTAGGGTGAAACGCTCGAGCTCCCACTCGGTGCCTTTGAGTGTGACAACTGATGGACCGCCCCAGGAGATGAGTGAGACATGTGAGGGCAGGGCGTCCGGAGGAAACTCCAGCTCAAGCGCCCTGTCAGTGGTGGTGCCGCTTACAAAGTAGCAGGCTTCGCGCTCGTCGCGCAAAGAGACTT
Organism: Coriobacteriia bacterium; assembly: GCA_009784425.1. Taxonomy (GTDB): domain Bacteria; phylum Actinomycetota; class Coriobacteriia; order Coriobacteriales; family UBA8131; genus WQXH01. The sequence continues at coordinate 8,538 of WRBR01000011.1, forward strand.
CCATGCCGCGGTTATGGGCGGCTTCTGCCAAGGCGGCAAGTGAGCCCAGGGCGTGGTCGGTGCGTCCGCCCAGTACGTTGGTGGCAATGAAGCGTCGGTATCCTCGCGCGTAAAGTTCCTCAATGCCCAGCTCAACGTCGGTGGCGTTTTTGTAAGCGTCATGCTTTGCCACAGGTACGCCGCTGGCTTCCAGGCGAGCAAGGCTGTCTGCAGTAATGGAGTCAAAATCGCCCAGGAGCAAATCGGGGGCAAGCCCTGCTGCTTCCAAAAGCTCAGCGCCGGAATCCAAGGCTAAAACAAAGTCGGTTTGAGAAACCAGCATGCGCAACAGCTCGGGACTCACCCCTTCAGGTGAGCCCGAGACCATAAGGGCAACGGTGTCCTTGACCGGCTCCGCGCCTCCCTGCCGTGCCAAAGACGAAAAACTGCCGAGCGGAAGAGTCTCGCTGACTAAATCGCCGAGCGACAAGGGAGGGTAGAGCTGAGCCAAAGAGGGCAGTACCAGCTCTGCGTCGGAGGTATCCGGCAGAGCATCACTCTGCGGCTTGTTGTGGGGCTCCTGAGGTTTCTCCATAGAACTTCCTTACCGGTACGGCTTTTGCTAAAACCGGGGCAATCACTATGAGACAGATTGCGCTGCCCACCAGTGAAGGCACCAGGTAAGTCAGATTATAAACCATGGAATAAATCCAAAGATTGAGACCGGCATCAACAGGCCCGGCCAGCAAAAAGGTGGGATTGCTCGCAAAGAAATCAGCAGCATACTCTCCAAAGAACACCACGCCGCTCACCACGTGCGAGGCAAAGCGCAATAGGCCGCCAAAAATCAAGGAAACGATGATGACAATTGAGCCTTGAGCGAGGAGCCTATCCAGCGCAACGTCGCCGGCTTTTCTTGTTACTCTGTTGTACAGACCGGAGAATAGACCCACGCCAACGCCAAACAGGAGATAGGGCAGAGGGTAGTCCAAAATCACCTGAATAGGCATGAGGATATAGGGCTCTACCAGCAGATTGATGCAGCCAAAGATGCCTCCCGCCGCCAAGCCTGCCAGCGGTCCGCGCCGCAGCGCTACGAGGGCAATGGGCAGCATGCAGAGGCTGATTGACCCTCCAAAAAGGTTGATAGGCAGCCTGAAATGCAGAAAATTCAGAACTGCGGCCAACGCAATGGCCAGGGCAATCTCAGTGATGATGATGGTTCTCGTGCTTCTCATGATAGATCCTCTCTTAGTGCGCCAAACGGTGCACTCAATAGAGAGAGCTGTCGAAGATACGGTTTTGATGGGGAAACATCTCTCCGTTTGCCGCTCCGCATTACCGGAACGCTCTTCTCGGTCGCAAACCAGGGAGTTTTCTGGTTCGCCTCTCAGCCGGGGAAGCGTGACTTTCTTAGATGCTTCCGCAGTGCAGCTCCCGATGGAAATTACTGCGCCTTATTGCGCACGAGAATGATAACACAGAAACGTCCCCGTGACACATTCATGACACATTAGGCAAATTAGGTAGAATAGACGGTTCAAGAACTGAAGATTGAGAAGGAGAAAGCATGTACACCAAAAAGAAAGCATTTGTGGCACTCCTGGTGTCTCTCTGTATGGCAGCAACACTTGGGCTTGCTGGCTGCAGTACTAACACCTCAGGTTACACGCAGGTGGATGAGCAAACACTGTCTGATTTTTCTGACAGAGTTGAAGGTTATGTAAACGGCGTGATAGGGGAAGAGTACGAGACCCTTTGGTTTTCCTTTACCGTTAATTCATTGAAAACTGACACTTCCTTTGCTGACTATAAGGCCCCCAGCGGCAAAGAACTGGTCATTGCAAACGTGACTATCACCAACACCTTTGGCACGCCAATACCTTTTGGCATCTTTGATTGGTTTGTCAGAGGCCAAGGCAGCGGAGAGATCTGGCCGCTGAGCCCCATGAACGATAGCATGATGCCAGAGGAGTTTATGCTCGACGACAAAGAGACCGTCACCTATAACGTGGTGATTGAGTTTTCTTCAGACCTGGTTGACCCTTACTTTATTTACACTGAGATTGATGAAAAGCAAAGCGAGTTCAATAGTTTCAGGTTTGTCATTAAGTAACGATTTTGAAAGGGGGCGGCACGGTGCTGCCCCCTTGCTTTAAAAGAAGCAAACCTTAATACCAATAAGAATAAGAATGATGCCGCCGATAAATTGAGCGCTGCTGCCTAAAAGGGCTCCCAGGCGCTTGCCTATGACAAGGCCCAGCAGGCAAATCAGAAAGGTCGTTATGCCAACCATTGGCGCGGCAACAACGATATTGGTGGCAAGCGCAGCCAAGGACACTCCCACTATGAGTGCGTCAAGAGACGTTGCCACTCCCTGGGCAAGTATCGTGGGCAGAGAAAGCGCAGCTGCTTTTTCAGCGGCTGTATCACTGGGCAATTCTGCTGCCTCAGGAGTTTCCAAAGCCTCCGGGGTTTCCAGTGCCACCGCAGCTTCCAGGGCTTCCAGAGCCTCCAAGGATTCCAGTGCATCCAAGGATTCCAGAGCCTCCGGAGACTTCGATTCTTCTGTGCCAACAGCCTCGGCCTTCTTCTTGCGCATATCCCTTATTGCCTCAAAGATCATCCGTCCGCCAATGACAAAGAGGATGACCATAGCAACCGGCCCCGCATAGGCCTCGATAAAACCGATTGCCATATAACCAGCAAGAAAGCCAATAAGCAGCATTGCCCCCTGAAACACTCCAAAGGTGAGGGGCATTACCAGCTGACGTGCACGGGTGAGTTTTGGATAAACCAACAGGTTTGAGACGGTCACCGCAAAGGCGTCCATGCTCAAGGCCAGGCTAATGATGAGAATCTCAACGATAGACATACAAAGCAACTACTTTCCGGCTACTGCCACCAGCTGGTCGTGGGGCCCAGGATACAGAGAGCTGATTCATCAAAGCCCAGAGCGAGCAGGGCATCATAAAGGTAATAACGATACGGCAATTCAGAGCGGTCGTGCCCCAACTCAATGAGAGCCACGTCGGCACCAGCCAGGGCCAGCGCCTCGTGATAGGCAACCTCGCCCGTAACGTAGCAGTCAGCGCCGGCGTTGATGACGCGTTGCGTGAGAAACCCTCCGCCGCCAGAGCAGCAGGCAAGACACTTAACAGGTTTATCTGGATCCCCCCAGACCTTGGCCACGGTATCAAAGGCTTCTTTGTACAAGTTGGCCAACTGACCCAGACTCACTTCCGAGCCCTCTTTGGGCACGCCCAGCTGCCCCAGCGAGGGCAACAGCTCCGGCGTGGCAGCCAGTTCATCGGGCGTACTCACGGTGAGCCCCACCGTAATTGCCTCTTTTTCCGTTTCGCAGGGCAGGGACAAGGGCGCCGTGTAAACAAAGCCTGCCGGCCCAAGCAGCATATCTTTGGTTGCCGGGGAACAATCCAGATTGGTGTGCATGGTGATAAGTGACACACCCAGTTCTGCAGCGCGGTAGATGGCAGCGCTTTCAGAAGGACCCCCCTTGAGCACAGCAGTGGGTGGATACCAAAAGGGAGGATGATGGGTGACTAAAACCGAGCAGTCCTGCGCCGCCGCCGCCTCAATGGTAGGCACCTTGGCGTCCAGGGCAATGGCGATGCGCTGTACAGTTGCCTGCGGGTCGCCCACAAGCAAGCCAATGCGGTCATCGGGAGTAGCATCCGCTGCCGGAAAAGCGGCAAACAACAACTGCTCCAGCTCTCTCACCGTGATCATGCAGTTCCTCCAATATATAGATCATTGAAATGTCTAGAATATTCTATCTGACTTGTCTTAATAATTGGCGAGGTTAGCTAAAGTGATGCTTTTCACTCGGCAGGATTGCAGAACACTACTCCTTTATCGGTAACAACAATATCAACGGGAATGTCATGGCTCTCGCGCGGGACCTGCTCCAGCAGCAGGCTCTCTCGGCAGAGGGCAACGGTGGTAGCTCGCGCCCCAGAAGGCAGTGCTCCCAAGTAACGATCGTAATAAGCGCCGCCGTAGCCAATCCTAAAGCCTGAGGAGTCGCAAGCCAGGCAGGGCACAACTATCAGATCAAGATCGGCGGGCTCAAGCAGGGGCGCGTCTGCCGGCGGAGCAAGGATGCCCAGCACGCCTTCGTGTAATTCGTTCATATCAGTGAGCACATGGGCGCGCATAACGGCCTTGCCCTCACAGCGCGGCACGCAAACGGTTTTGCCGCTTGCCAGCAGGTTCTTGAGGAGACCAAGGGTGTCCACCTCGGCACCCATGCTGATATAGCAGAAGATAGTCTGAGCAGCTTGAAAAGCAGGCAGCGCTTCAAGGTGAACTTTAATGAGAGCATCAGCAGCTGCCCTCTGCAGGGCATCTTCTGACTCGCGTTTAGCAAGCAGCTCGGCCCTGAGTTGCCTTTTTTGCAGAACAACAGTGTCAGCTTGAGCTGTTGAAGTCTCTTCAAAACCTGCCATACAACACTCCTTACACTGCAAAAACACGCCAAGCACCAATTGTAACGGATGCACTATAACTCAGCGCAGAAAGCAAGAAAACTGCTCAAAAAAAGGCAAATAGACTTTACCTAAATTTGATATTGGCTTGATGAAGAGTTGATGTTGAACTTCTATCCTTTGCTCAGCAAAAAAAGAAGAAAAAGAGAGAGAGAAAAAGAATATGAAGAAGAAAAAGGGGACAGAGAAAAAGCTTCTCACCGCAGCACTCAGGACAGTTTTGGCAAGCATTCTTATTGCCAGTTTATTCATGATTGGCGCTTGTGCGCCCAGCAACAATGCAAGTGAAAACAACGCAGGCGAAACAGGCAACGGAGCAGCCTCCAAGCCTATCAACGTCATAAGCCGCGAGGATGGCTCGGGCACGCGGAGTGCCTTTGTTGAGCTGTTTGAGGTACAAAAAGAAGGCTCAGATGGCAAGAAGATCGATGCTACAACGCTCGATGCCGTCATAACCAATTCCACCTCGGTCATGCTCACCACAGTGGCTGGCGACCCGGCAGCCATTGGCTATATCTCACTGGGCTCCATGAGTAACACCGTAAAGGCACTGGAAATCAACGGCGTTGCCGCCACCGCAGAAAACGTTAAGTCCGGCGCCTATGAGATACAGCGCGACTTCAACATTGCCACCATGCCTAATCTCAGCGATGCGGCACAAGACTTCATCAACTTCATCATGAGCAAAGAAGGCCAAAAGGTCATAGAAGACAATAATTATATTGCTGCTGACGCAAACGCCTCTGCCTTCAGGTCAAATAATGCCTCGGGCAAGGTGGTTGTCGGTGGATCTTCTTCGGTGTCACCGGTTATGGAAAAGCTGGTAGAAGCCTATGCGTCTGCCAACCCAAACGTCACTATCGAAATCCAGACCAGTGATTCTTCCGTGGGTATGTCCTCCACCATTGAGGGTGTGCTTGAGATTGGAATGGCCTCTCGTGCGCTCAAGGATTCTGAGCTTGAAAAGGGTCTCACTCCCAAGACGATAGCCATCGATGGACTCGCAGTCATTGTCAACAACGACAACCCGGTTTCAGGCATGAGCATTGAACAAGTAAGAGGAATCTTCTTAGGAGAGATAAAGAACTGGGCTGATATAAGCGCATGATAAAAAAAGCAATTGCCAATACCGTTCTTAAAGAGCGCGTGGCACAGGCAGTCTTTACCGCGGCTGCCTGTTGCTGCGTCTTGGCCGTTGGCCTCATCTGTTTCTTTCTTGTAGTCAACGGCATTCCTGCCCTTGCTGAGATAGGGGTCATTAAATTCCTGTTTGGCACGGTTTGGCAGCCAAGCGCCGGGTCATTTGGCATAGGCTACATGATCATCGGGAGCCTGTATGTAACGGCCGGTGCCATGGTGATTGGTATACCTCTGGGTCTTCTTACGGCTCTTTACCTCTCGCGTTTTGCCACTCAACGTTTGGGCGGGGCGCTTCACAGAGGCATTGAGCTTTTGGCGGGCATACCGTCGGTAGTCTTTGGCTTTTTTGGCCTGGTGGTCATTGTTCCGCTTATCAGGCAAACCATGGGCGGAACGGGCCTTTCCATCCTTGCCGCTGCAATCATCCTTGGTGTCATGATCCTCCCCACCATCATCACTGTTTCGCGCGCCGCGCTGGATGCCGTGCCCGAGAATTACTACGAAGGCGCTCTGGCCCTGGGTGCCAGGCACGAGCGCTGTGTTTTCAGGGTCATCCTGCCTGCCGCCGCCTCAGGAATCGTGGCTTCCATCGTGCTTGGTTTTGGGCGAGCCATCGGTGAGACCATGGCGGTAGTGATGGTTGTGGGTAACCAGGTGCGCCTGCCCTCTGCAATTACCGACGGCGTGAGAACACTTACAGCCAATATCATCTTGGAGATGGGTTATGCCGCAGACCTGCACCGAGGCGCTCTCATCGCAACCGCGCTGGTGCTGTTTGTCTTCATCATGGCAATCAACGTGCTTTTCAGCCTGATGAAAAAGAGGGCCGGGATATGAGTGAAGCCAGTATGACCCAGTCTAAACTGAGCCCGCGTGGAGAATTTGCCCAGCGTGCCGCCAAGCGCGCCGCCACCAGCGCACGCGCCCAAAACACGCTTGTCAAAGTTGGCGCGGCGCTTTCGGCAGCGATCCTCCTGTTTATAGTGGGCTACATCCTCGTCATGGGTGTTCCACACATTACGCCGGATCTCTTTGCCCTCAAATACAACTCCACCAATCTCTCCCTCATGCCCGCGCTGATAAACACCTTGTTGATGATAGCGCTCAGCTTGGCACTTGCCTTTCCGCTGGGGCTTGGCTCGGCCATATTCCTCGTGGAATACACCAAGCATAACAACCGCTTTGTCAAGATGATCCGCCTCACCGCAGAAACGCTCACGGGCATTCCCTCCATCGTCTACGGCTTGTTTGGCCTACTGTTCTTTGTCACCGTTTTGGGCTGGCGCATGTCACTGCTTGCCGGCTCGCTCACCGTTGCCATCATGGTGTTGCCGGTTATACTCCGCACCTCCGAAGAGGCGCTCAAGGCAGTGCCGGACACCTACCGCGAGGGCAGTTTCAGTCTGGGCGCCGGGCGCCTGCGCACCGTTTTCAGGGTGCTTTTACCCGCAGCCATGCCCGGCATCATGGCAGGCATCATCTTAAGCATCGGCCGCATCTTTGGCGAGAGCGCAGCACTCATCTATACCGCAGGCACCGTAGCCGCTATACCGAGCTCTGTCTTTGACTCTGCCCGTACTCTCAGCGTGCACATGTATGTGCTGGCGAGTGAAGGGCTCTATATCGACAAAGCCTATGCCACTGCCGTGGTGCTGCTGATTATCGTCATCATTATCAACCTCTTATCGGCTCGAGTAGCCAGCCGTATCACCAAAGGAGAAAAGAATGCTTAGCCCTGCCACCGCCTTGTTGGACATACCTACTGAGATAACCAGTGACGAGCAGCCAACTTTCAGCATTGACAACTTAGATGTGTACTACGGCAACGTGCAAGCCTTAAAGTCGGTGAGCATGAACATCTATCCCCGGCAGATCACCGCTTTTATCGGACCTTCCGGCTGCGGCAAATCCACGCTCATCAAAACCATCAACCGCATGAACGACCTCATCCCCAGCTTCAAACACACCGGACAGCTTTTGCTGGATGGCGAGGACGTCTACGCCAAAAGCACAGACGTCAATCTGCTGCGCAAGCAGGTGGGCATGGTCTTCCAAAAACCCAATCCCTTTCCCATGAGCATTTATGACAACGTTGCCTTTGGGCCGCGCACTCACGGAATCAAGAAAAAGCCAGAACTCAATGAGATTGTTGAGCGCGCGCTCCGAGACGCAGCACTCTTTGACGAGCTCAAAGACGACCTCAAGCGCAGCGCCCTTGCACTCTCGGGCGGGCAGCAGCAGCGCCTCTGCATTGCGCGCGCCCTGGCCGTTGAGCCGGAGGTGCTCTTGATGGACGAGCCCACCTCGGCGCTCGACCCCATCTCCACCGCCCGCATCGAAGAACTGGCGCTCACGCTCAAGGAGCGCTACACCATCGTCATCGTCACCCACAACATGCAGCAGGCGCTTCGCATCGCCGATCACACGGCCTTCTTCCTTTTAGGGGAGCTCGTGGAGTACAATCATACCTTGCAGATCTTTTCTGAACCGAGCGACCCGCGCACGGATGATTATGTTAAAGGGAGATTTGGGTGAGCAAGCCCATCTATTATGTGGAGGATGACCTCAACGTTCGCAATCTGACCATGTATGCGTTGGAGCAGGCAGGGCTTGAGATCAAAGGCTTCTCTACAGCAGCAGAGCTTTATGCTGCTTGTGCAGAGGAGCAGCCGAGTCTCTTTATTCTTGACATCATGCTGCCAGGCGAGGACGGTATCAGCATACTCAAGCGCCTCAGGGCCGAAGAGGTCACCGCCGAGATACCGGTTGTGATGCTCACGGCTAAAGGAGCCGAGTACGATGTTGTCATGGGTTTGGACAGCGGCGCGGACGATTACATCCGCAAGCCCTTCAGCATGATGGAGCTAATCTCGCGGGTAAAGGCGCTGCTCCGCAGACAACCGCAAGAATCCGGCACAAAAAACGGCAACGACACCACCAAGGTTCTGGGTACTATCACGCTTTCTCCCAAGCAGCACAGCGTTGAGGTAGATGGCAAAGAAGTGGCCCTTGCCAACAAGGAGTTTGACCTTTTGCACCTCCTGATGCAAAGCCCCGGCCAGGTTTATTCGCGTGAGCAGATACTCGAGACCATTTGGGGCTGGGCTTACGCAGGCAACACCCGCACCGTAGATGTGCACATCCAGACTCTACGCCAAAAACTCGGCACCTCCTCCGAGCTCATAGAAACAGTCCGCGGCGTAGGCTACCGCGCCAAAGCAAAACCATGATGCTCGCTGATACTCAATTGCTGGTGGCGTTAATTGCTGTTCTGCTCTGCGGCATTGGAATAGGCTGGCTCTTCTTTACCTTTATCAACAAAGACAAACTACAAAAGGCGGCGCAAGACACTCTTGAAGAAAAAATCAGCCGCGAGGCAGACCAGCTGGCGCGCCAACAAGCCGACGAAATCCAAGAAGCCCGCCGCGCCTTTACCGCAAATGTATCCCACGAGCTCAAGACTCCGCTCACGGTTATCTCGGGTTATTCCGAGCTGCTTAAAGACGGCAACGTCAGGCAAGAGGACATCACCGACGTTTCCACCGTGGTGTTTGAAGAGGCCTGCTACATGCTCAATCTGGTTGATGACATCCTCAGCCTCTCGCAGCTAGACGAATACATTGCCACTGACAATACGAGTGCGCATTTGGCGCCGGTTGATCTGGTTCAGCTTGCCGAGGGGGTTTTGGCTCAGCTTGAGCCCTTTGCCAAGCAAAACCACGTAAAGTGCCAACTCAACAGCACGGGAGACACCACGATTATGGGCATCAAGCGCCTACTCGTCAGCGTCATCTACAATCTCTGCGAGAATTCAATCCGCTACAACGTGCCGGGCGGCTCAATGAGCGTGAACATCGAGGGGCTCAGTGACAAGGTTCGCCTCGAGGTGGTTGACACCGGCTTGGGCATTCCCAAGGAGGCGCAGCCGCGTGTGTTTGAACGCTTCTACCGAATAGACTCAGCACACTCCCGCCACTTAGGCGGAACCGGCCTGGGCCTGGCTATCGTCAAACACGGAGCCCAATACCACAAAGCCACCCTCTCCCTAGAAAGCAAACCCCTCGAAGGCACTCAGGTTACTGTGGAGTTTCCGAGATAAAGAGCGGATGCAAGCGATAGCTGCCTCGACTCAACTGTCTGGCTATGCTGGCAAGAAAGACCGCCAAACACACCGAAAAAGCAATAAGCGGCAGAAAAACAAACATGAATGAAAGAATCTCTAGTAGTGCCCTGAGCTCGTAGTTCTGTGCGCTTAATGCAAACCATTCATAGATTAGTGGTTCTCCAATCAAGCCAAACAGCAGCAAGAAAACCGCAAAAAAGACCAGTAGGATTGCAGCAATCAACCCAACTTTGGTTGAGACAAAAAAAGTCTTTTTTGCCTTGATGGCCCCAAGAGCAAAGAAAACTGCTGCTACTAAAGCCAAGGAGAGAGCTAAAGTCAAGGAGAAAAAAAGAGAGTCAAAGACGATGTTTGAAAAAGCATTAAAGACCTCTTCAACAAACAACAAAAGCCAAATCAAAGAAAAAACACAAGCTCCTATCCCTGTGAATACTGCCCAAGTTGCCGAAGCACTTGTCCAGCGCGTTTTGTAGGCCGTTGTAAAGCACATAATACCCACGAAGAGAAAGGCACTAGCAATAAGGAGCTCCACAATGCAGGGAACAATATAAACAAGCTGCTGGGCGGTTGAAAAGTCGAAAAAAAGCGACTGTATACTAAAAAAAGCAAAGATTAGAATACCGAGCAGACCAAACAGCAAGGCTGCACTCGAAGTAATCCCACTCACAAAGAGTAATGTTGCCTTGATAGGTTCCGAGCCAACTCCACGCAGCTGTTGAGGCCCTGGTTGTCCGGGCATATTCAGAGCCCCCTGGCTTTAAGGTCGGCAGTTATAGCGAGGTAGAAATCCGAGACATCCTTAAAGTCCAGCGTGGTAGTTTTGGGCTTGTCACCTGTTTGCGCAAATCGCCTGACTGCCGGGAGTATGGTACCGGATTCCTTCAGGGCAGAAAAAGGCCGTTTTGGCAGATCAATCAAGTAGTCATGGGGAATACCGCGGCCATCCGCCGTGCAGTACTCGCCTCGGTAGTTGTCATACGTTGACGATTGTATGGATATCAGACCGTCATTGGGGCCTTCAGCCAGATACACAAAAAGATACGGAAAAAAGACAAGCGGGTCATCAACAACGCCGTGCAAACTGCTGGCAAACTGCTGACTATAAACCGGCGAGATATCCGGCTGCGATGCATTGAACTGCTTCATGTTAGAAGGCGTAAGGTAGAGGCAGGTGCCCAAAAAGTCAGGGTTTTTGTCCCCGATTTGTTTGTAGATGAAGTTGGAAACAAAAGCAAGCGGGATAAACACGGGCCAAATCGACCTCAGCAGCATCTCAATAGAGCGGCTTCCCTGGTGGGGAGTAGCAATGGTAGTGAGAGAGGCAACGGGCAGATCGTCACCAAACTCATCAGCAAGCAGGGCAATCAGATAGCGTGCGTCTATGCCTCCCTTAGAGTGCGCGATGATGTTGACCTTGGTTGAACCGCTTTCTTCCAGTATTGAAGGTAATCGCTCAAGCAACTGTACAGCGTTGTATATAGGAGTCCCCCAGGCATCATGCTCCCCAAAAAAAACCTGAGCGCCATGCTTGCGCAATGCTTCGGGGATTTCTCCCCACACAAGGTTTTTCTTGCCATCCCGCACGCCCGCCCCGTGCACCAAAAGCATTGGGTATCGAGTTGCACAAGACGAAGAGTCTACACCATATGTCGCATCGCTTTTCATGCCGTTATTATGACATAAGGAGTCCTCTCTCTGCAGTTTTGTCTATTGATTGAAAGACAGAACCCGGGAGGGGAGCGGTTGCGACCCGCTAGAACCGTATCGGGTCAAAAGAAGTCTCACTCCACACTTTTGGCAGTTTTTGCCTGAAAACGCGCCCTGTGTAGTAGTTTTGAGAGCCCGAAGGTTCTTGCAGTTTTTCCTTGCGCGCTAAACTGCAGGTAGATTGCACGGATTATCCGAGTGCATTATCTTCAGCTCAGAGAAACTACTACACAGGGCGCGTTTTCAGGCAAAAACTCTTGTTTTTCTGGAATGACACCTCTGTTCAAGCGAAAAGTAACTGAAAAGACCTGAAAGCTTCTTCTTCGACTACCGCAAGATTGGCAAAACTATTAGATTTGTGTGCTAAAATAGCAAATACATCAGTGAGCTGAGTTCAGGGGGCCATTCTGAAGACAAGTAGCTGTAAACGTAGTAACCCAGGCACCTCAAAAACCAGCTAACTACCTGCATAAACCTTTTTGGTGCAAAGGAGATGTTGGTCTTATGGCGTTCAAGACAAATTCAGTCAATGAAAGTGCCGGTAGAGCCAGAAGAGAAGGTAAAGCCGAGAGATTCGGTAACGTCGAGAGACTCGGAATAGCCAGAAAAGCCCTCAGGGTCTCGTTGGCGTTGTTTGTTATTGCTGCGCTTATGCCGCTTGGTTTTTCACAACAAGCGCAGCCCGCCTATGCGGCAACTAATGTTCCTTATGTTGACCAAAGCGGTGCGGCGCAGGTTGCCGCTACGGCCACGGATCTCACCAGTTCCACCACTGCTTGGACTACCGGTTGGTATACCGTATCCAGCAGCGTAACCATATCGAGCAGAATCGTCGTTGCCGGCAATGTGAACCTGATACTGCAAGACGGCCTTACGCTTTCAGCCAGTGCGGGCATTACGGTGAGCAGCGGAAACAGCCTCACCATATACGGGCAGACTAACGGCAACGGTACCCTGATGGCGCAAGGCAGCGGCAACGTAGCCGGCATCGGCGGCGACGCCAGCAGCCAAACAACCGCAACCGCCGGCAGCATCACCATTAACGGCGGCACCGTCAACGTAACCGGTGGCGACATGGGCGCCGGCATCGGCGGAGCCGGCAGCCCCGACGGCAGCATCATCGGCAACGGCGGTACCATCACCATAAACCGGGGTTCCGTCACTGCGCTAGGCGGCAGTAACCACGGTGCCGGCATAGGCGGCGGTGGCAACGGAAACGGAGGCACCATCACCATAACCGGCGGAACTGTCAACGCAACCGGAGGTGCCTACGGAGGCGCCGGTATCGGCGGCGGGGCACCCTACAACCACAGCCCGGCAGGAGCCGGCGGCAACATAACAATCAGCGGTGGCAGCGTCACTGCAAGAGGAAACTCCTGCGTCTACGGCGGCGGTGCCGGCATCGGCGGCGGCGGCGGCGGAAACCCCGACACCTCAGGCGACTCAGGCAACATCACCATTACCGGCAATGCCAGCGTGACTTCAACCGGTGGCAGCGGCGGTTCGGACGGCCTCTGGACAACTGCCGGCGGCGGCGGAGCTGCCGTAGGTACCGGCGGTGCCAACGGTGACTCCACAACTCTCGGAACCTGCCAGGGCTACAACGTGTTCATCAACACAAGCGGCACGCTCAGCCTCACAGCCGGCACGGGTCAGGGAAGTGCACTCAACGGCGCGCAGGTTGGCTACGGCGGAAGCACCACCAGCGCAGGCGCCGAGCTCATCCCCACGGCACCCCAAAACCTCGCGGCCAGCGCCGGCAACGCGCAGGTGACTCTCACCTGGAGCACTCCGCTCACTACGGGGCAACCCATAACTAACTACCTCGTTGAGAGTTCAACTGACGGCGGAGCCACCTGGTCAAGCCCCACCACCATAGGCAACGTAAGCAGCTACACCGCAACCGGACTGACCAACGGTACCGCGTGCACCTTTCAAGTAACAGCGGTGAACCCCGTGAATAGCGCCAGCGCGGTGTACAACTGGTCAAACACAGCCAGCGCTACGCCCCAGCCTACGGCACCCGGCGCTCCCCAGGCAGTAGCTGCTGCCTCGGGCGCAGCGCAGCTCACGGTGACCTTCTCGCCGCCGAGCTTTGACGGCAACAGCGCCATTACCAGCTATACCGTGTACGCAAGTCCATCCGGCGGAGGTGCCGCCATAACTGCAACGGGGGCCGCAAGCCCCGTGACCGTTACGGGCCTCACCAACGGCACCACCTATCACGTAACCGTCACGGCTATCAATGCCGTAGGAGAAGGCCCTGCCTCAAGCCCCGCAGTTGCGGCAACGCCTTCAACCACGCCCTCTGCCCCCACCAATCTGGCGGCAACGCCGGGCGACGGATTCGTGGCCCTCACCTGGGCCGACCCGCTCGATAACGGCGGCAGTCCCATCACCTCGTATCAGTATTCAATCAATGGAGGCGTTTCGTGGACGGCCGTTCCGGGCAGCAGCGCAACAACCGCCAGCTACACAGTAAGCGGCCTCACCGACGGAGTAAGCTACACCTTTGGCATCCGCGCAGTTAACGCAAATGGTCCGGGAGCAAGCTCAAGCATAGTTTCGGCAACGCCGGTGGCTGTTCCGGGTGCCCCCACGCTCACCAGCGTCACGCCGGGCGATACGCAGGCAACGGTGGTATTCAGCTCACCCGCCTCTGATGGTGGCAGCGCCATAACCGCTTATACCGTCACGGCCCAGCCCCAACCCACCGGCACACCCATCGTAACTACCGGCACAGCGAGCCCCATAACGGTAACCGGGCTTACCAATGGAACCCCCTATAGCTTCACGGTTACGGCTACCAATGCCGTGGGCACCGGCGCCGCTTCAACGGCTCAAAGCGCAACCCCCTACACCACGCCTTCTGCTCCCCAAGCACTGGCCGCCACCCCGGGCGACACCACCGTGGATCTTTCCTGGACAGCACCCGCCTCTGACGGCGGAAGCGCCATCACCAGCTATGAGGTTTCGGATGACGGAGGTGCAAACTGGCTGCCAGTAACTGCAGCGCCACCAACAACTTACAGCTTTGCCGGCCTTACCAACGGCACCACCTACACCTTTTTGGTAAGAGCAGACAATGCCGCAGGCCCTGGTGCAGAAGCATCCGTGCAGGCAACTCCCTTTAACCCGGCGGCGTTGGCACCAGATGCACCGGCTAACCTTGCAGCGGTGCCAGCCAACGGAGAAGTAGACCTTACGTGGGATATTCCAACCGGAAACCCCGTTGATTCGTATGAGTATTCTGTAGACGGCGGCAGCACCTGGAGCGCCATACCGGGCAGCGACGCTACAACTACAAGCTTTAATATCACCAGCCTTAGTAACGGAACTACCTATTCAATAGGAGTCCGTGGAGTGAGCACCTCCTATGGAGAGGGCGCTGCCTCCCTGATTACCGCAACACCATTCACCACGCCGGGAGAACCTCAAAACGTTGCCGCAGCTGCGGGCAACACGCAGATTGTCGTGACCTTTGACCCGCCGCTAAGCGACGGCGGCAGCCCCATAAGTTCGTATACCGTCACAGCAACGCCTACCAGTGGAGCGCCGGTCACCGCATCCGGCTCTGCGAGCCCCTTCACCATTACCGGTCTTACCAACGGCATGCAGTACTCAATAACCGTCTACGCAAGCAATGCTGCGGGTGATGGCCCTGCGACTCCCGCCCCCGCCTCTCCGCTCCTCGAAACGCCGGCCACTACGCCGGGCACTCCTCTGAGCCTGACAGCAACTCCCGGCAATGGCGCCGTAACGCTCAACTGGATCACCCCCGCAAGCAACGGCGGCAGCCCCATCACGTACTACGAAGCATCAACAGACGGCGGAGCCACCTGGAACACCATACCGGCCAGCGGCCCAGCAACCACCAGTTTTACCCAAACCGGCCTCACTGCCGGCACGTTGTATACCCTGGGAATACGAGCAGTTAACGACGTGGGAGCCGGCGCCTCAGCGCTGATTGCCGCCACTCCTCTCAATGTGCCAACGGCACCGCAAAACGTTGCGGCGGCGCCCGGTAACGCGCAGGCAAGCGTCACCTTTGCTGCGCCCGTCTCTGACGGCGGCGAGGCAATCAGCTCTTACACCGTAACAGCCACGCCCAGCGGCGGCGGTGCCACGGTTACCCAGAGCGGCGCGGCCAGCCCCATCGCGGTAAGCGGCCTCATCAACGGGCAGCTCTACAGCATCACCGTGGTGGCAAGCAATGCAGCGGGGGACAGCCCCGCTTCTGCACCCGCAGTTTTGGTGACCCCCTTTACCGTGCCGGATGCACCAACTACCCCCTCGGCAACGCCGGCTGACGGCACAATTGCGCTCACTTGGACCGCGCCCGTCTCTGACGGCGGCAGCCCTATCACCTCCTACGACTTCTCCACTGATGGAGGAGTTTCCTGGTACACCATCCCAAGCAGCGGCGCGGCAACAACCAGCTTCACCCTTACCGGGCTCACCAACGGCGTTACCTACAACCCGGCAGTGCGCGCGGTAAATGCCGCGGGCGTTGGAGCCGCCTTATTCTTTGGGGTGACCATCCCAGTTGGCCTGGCAAGCGCCCCAACGGGTGTGACTGCTGTTCCCGGCGCTGGTTCTGCCACTATTGCGTGGGGCGCTCCCGCGTCAAACGGTGGCAGCGCCATCATTTCGTACACCATAGTCCTCACGGCTCAGCCTGCCGGAACCCCCTTCACCATTTACGGTTGGCCGGGCAGCCCTTTTACCGCGTTTGGACTCACTAACGGCACAAGCTATCTGTTTACGGTTGCGGCCGTTACTGCTGAAGGAACAGGGGCGGCGTCAGCGCCGGTCTTTGTCACTCCTACTAATGTGCCTGACTCTCCTTCCGGACTCATTGCTACTCCGGGCAACCAGCAGGTCACCCTTTCGTGGACGGCCGGCGCCAATGGAGGCTCACCCATCACCAACTACCTGATAACCGTCTCCGGCTCCTCCCGGTCTATCAATACGGGGAGCGATGCCACAAGCTTCACGGTAGGCGGCCTCACCAACGGCATTGCCTACACCTTTACGGTAGTAGCAGTCAATGCGGCCGGTATGAGCACTCCTCCTGTTTCCGCTATGGCTACCCCTGCAGGCCCGGTGCTGATTACCACCATAAGTCTGCCGGTGGCTACCACCACGGTGCCCTACAGCCAAACTCTGAGCTACACCGGTTTTCCGGCACCGAGTTGGGCAGTCTCAAGCGGCAGCCTGCCGCCGGGGCTCAGCCTGAACTCCGGCACCGGCGTGCTTTCCGGCACGCCCACGGTGCGCGGAACCTACGCCTTTACGATTACCGCTGACAACGGCTACCTGCCCATTCCTTCGCAGGCCTTTACCGTAGCGGTAGAAGTGCCCAGCACTTACGTGTATCCGGTAATCCAAGACTTTGGCACCTGGACCGGCTCCGGCACCGCTGCCGCTTTAGTGGATGCCAACTACCTGGAGTTCCAGCAACTCGTCGTTGCCAGCACGGGGCTGCCGGTTCCAACCGCGTATTACTCCGTGAGCTCAGGCAGCACCAAGATAAGCTTTACGGAGGCCTACCTAAACACCCTGTCAAACGGCACCTATTACTACATTGCGCAGTTCAATCAGTTTGACTCGGCTCAGATCATGCTGGTGATAAACCGACCCAACGCACCCGCGCCTCCCCCCACACCCACCCCCGCACCCGGCGGCGGAATGCCCGTTTCCGGCGACGACCCCACGCTTTTAATCGTGGTTATCGCTCTCGCCTGCGCAGCTGTAGTGCTTCTCACCGCAGGAATAATCATCTACCGTAAATCCCGGAAAAAGCCCAACAGGCCAGAGCAGTTAGAGCAGTTAGAGAAACCAGAGAAACCACCCTACCAACCACGCCACTAAGTGACACACTGGGGAAAGTGACTTACTGAGCGGCTCTAGCTGTTTGGCTTCTGACTTGTGGAACAGGGGGACGGGGTTAGTGTTCCAATTTGACCAAGGTCAAATTGGAACACTAACCCCGTCCCCCTGTTCCACCACACCAACCCCGTCCCTCTGTCCCAGCTGAGTCACTTTCCCCAGTGTGTCACTCAGGTTGAGAGTATAATCTTCCAAGAAAAGCTAGTCTCTTCTGAGGAGGAAAAACTATGCAGACTCTGGTGGAGATGCAAGATATTCAGAAGCGTTTTGGCAAGCAGGTGGTGCTGCGTGATATTGACCTTGTGCTGGAGCCGGGAATCATTACCGGATTACTTGGCCCAAGCGGCAGCGGCAAAACCACCATCGTCAATCTCATTGTGGGGAGCATCACCAAAACCGGAGGCGCGCTGAGCGTGCTGGGTCAGACGAAGATGTCAAGCAGCGTCAGCAAAGAGATGGGATTCATGCCTCAAAGTGAGGCGCTCTACAATGATCTTACCGCCAAAGAGAACTTACGCTTTTTTGGGGCTCTTTATGGCCTTTCTAAAAAACAACTCGATACAGAAATCCCCCGGGTGCTTAACCTGGTGCGCCTGTCAGACGAGGGCAAAAAGCTGGTCTCGGCCTTTTCCGGCGGTATGAAGAGAAGGCTCTCGCTGGCCATCGCCCTCTTGCACGAGCCGCGCTTGCTGGTGCTGGACGAGCCAACAATCGGCCTTGACCCCAAGCACCGCAGAGAATTATGGAAGTCATTCCGCCTGCTTGCAAGCAGCGGAGCCGGCCTGCTTATCACCACGCATGTCATGGACGAGGCACTTGAATGCGACCAACTGATCATGCTGCATGACGGCAGAATCATTGCCCAGGGCAGCCCCCAAGAACTCATCACCCAAACACAAACCGGCAGCCTTGAAGCAGCCTTCCTTGAGTTTGAGGACAGAGAAGACGCAAAGGAGGAACAAAAACCCGAGACTCAAGAAGATACAGTTCAGCAGACAGAGACACAAGAAGATACAGTTGAGCAGCCCGAGCCTCAAGAAGATACAGTTGAGCAGCCAGAGCCTCCTCCTGCAAACGAAGCCCGGGAAGAAGGAGGTGGCAGCAATGCGTAGTGCCTTAGCGCTCACCTTGCGCATCCTCCAACAGTTCCGCCATGACCCCCGCACGGTTGTCATGTTTATCGTGGGTCCCTTCTTGGTCCTCTGGCTTTTCAGCGTCCTTCTGACGGGCGGCACCTATGAGCCCCGTCTCGCCGGAGTAGACCTGCCCACAGAGATAACCTCGGTGCTTCAAGAACAAGATGCCACCTTTGAGGCCCTGGATGCTGCTACGGCAGCCGAAAGGCTTGCCAACCGTGAGATAGACGCCATCCTCACCCTCAAAGACGGCACGCTTTTGGTAGAGGTCGAAGGCACCGACACCTCGCACACCAGCTCGGTAATAGGTGTTGTCAACAACGCCATCAAAGAAGTTGCCGCAAACCAACGAGAAGAGCTTGCCGACGAGCTCAAGCTCAGCCTGGAGAAGTTGAACATTCCCCTGCCGCAGATGGACGATGCTTTATTGGTGCAAGATGTAGAAGTCACTTATCTCCACGGCTCTGATAACTGGAGCTTCTTTGACTTCTTTGGCCCCATCTTCATTGGCGTATTCATCTTTGTCTTTGTCTTCATTACAAGCGGCATGTCGCTCATCACTGAGCGCACCGGTGGCACTATGGAGCGCCTGCTGGCAACACCCATCAAATCTTGGCAGCTGGTGCTGGGCTTTTGCCTGGGCTTTGGAGTTGTTTCGATAATCCAGGCAAGTATTGTGCTTTGGGCGTGCATCGCCTTGATTGGCTTTCCCAACGCGGGTTCGCTGCTCACGGTGATATGTATCACCGCCTCGCTCGCACTGGTCTCGCTCACCCTGGGCTTGCTTGTGAGCGGGTTTGCACGCACTCCCCTGCAAGTCATCCAGTTCATGATTATCCTCGTGATTCCGCAGGTGCTGTTTTCTGGCATCTTCGATCTCACCACGGCTCCTCAGTGGATGCAGATACTCAATAAGTGCTTCCCCATTACCTACGGGGCCGAGGCTCTGCAAGATGTCATGTTGCGCGGCGCCTCATTCGTAGACATCTTGCCCCAGCTTGCCATCCTCTGGGCCTTTATTGCTGCTTTCTTCGCCCTCGCCTCCCTGAGCTTTAAAAAGAGAAAGACGAGCTAGAGAAGGACTAGCGCGCTTTGGCATGAATACAGCCTTTTTTGTGCAGAAATTGCGCTTGTCTATGTGATTTGGAGGCGGATAACCCAAAAAAACCTGATTTCTGTTGCACCTGCAACAAAAATGGGCACTTAAGCGCCGTAGATAGCCAAAAAAGCTTGCAAAAACATAGACAAGCGCAATTTCTGCACAAAAACTTGAGAAAACCTGCCAAGAGCATAGATTAAGACTGCCCGGCTTCCGTTCTCCTTCAGTCGTGTTAGTATCGCTTTATGAGTAAAAGCAAGAGGATTACGCAGAAGAGGAATAAGATCAGGGCATCAGTCTTTGTTGCTGCGCTGGTGGTTGCCCTTGTGGTAGCCGCCGTCATGGCTTCAGGGCTGCTTTCGGGCGATGCGGACAATCAAGAGTTTCAGCCGGCGCAAGTTGTGCGGGTGGTAGACGGAGATACCTTAATCGTTCGCACCGGCGGTGTTGAGGAAAGACTGCGCCTCATTGGCATCGATGCCCCCGAAAGCGTCCACCCGGATGAAAGCAGAAACACGGAAGAGGGCGTAGCTGCAAGCAACTTTGTCAAATCGATAGTGCAGCCGGGGCAAACGGTGTACCTGCAAATGGATATAAGTAACCGAGACAAGTACGACCGCCTGTTGCGCTATGTGTGGCTAGAAGTGCCTGACGACCCCTGGGATATCAATGAAGTCAGGACAAAAATGCTCAACGGCATCCTGGTAGACAAGGGGCACGCCGACCCCAAACGTTATGAGCCGGACACAGCCTACAACAACATCTTTGATGCAATTAGGTGACTCACTGGGGTGGAACAGGGGGACGGGGGTGGAACAGGGGGACGGGGTTAGTGTTCCAATTTGACCTTGGTCAAATTGGAACACTAACCCCGTCCCCCTGTTCCAGACCTTGGTCAAATTGGAACACTAACCCCGTCCCCCTGTTCCACTGGAGTGAGCCGGGGCCCCAAGACAGAAACAAGCAGCTGAGACCGCTGAGTGAGTCACTTTCCCCAGTGAGTTGCAACTCAACAGAAGTCTTGCGTGTGCTATAGTGTTACGAATTAGCAATCTGTAACACTCAGGAGGTACTATGCACATCCCTGACGGTATGCTGGACACAAAGACATTCAGCACACTATGGGTGGGGGCCGCTACTGGCGTTGGTTATGCAGGCTACTGGGTTCGCAAGAACTTTGACAGTTCAAAAATCGTGTTGATGGCGGTGATGGCCGCTCTTATCTTTGCCTTGCAAATGCTTAACTTTCCCATTGCTGGCGGCACCAGCGGGCACTTTACCGGAGGAGCTCTGGTGGGCATTATGCTGGGAGCCTGGCCGGGTGCCATAGTTATGACGGGGGTGCTCCTGATTCAAGCCCTGTTCTTTGGCGACGGAGGCATCACCACGCTCGGCGCCAACATCGTGAACCTGGCGATTATCGGATGCTTTACGGGCGCCCTCATCTACCAATTATTTCAGCGTATTTCAAAAAGCCTCACCAGCAAGATTGTAGGATCGTTTCTGGGCGCCTTTCTCGCCGTGGTTTTTTCCGCGGCGGCAGTAGCCTTGCAGTTGTGGGTCAGTGGCAGCGCGCAGTTTATCGCGGCTCTTTCTGCCATGACGTTCTGGCACGCCATCATTGGCGTTGGCGAGGGAATCATCACCGCGGGCATTATCGCCTACATCGCAAAGGTGCGCCCCAAGATCCTCGACGAGGGAGCACAAAGCTCTAAGGGCTCATTCAAGAGCGTTGTTGTGGTGTTTAGTGTTGTGGCGCTGCTTGCAGCCAGTCTTTCATTTCTTGCCTCAACGCACCCCGATGGCTTGGAGTTTGTCTATTTTGAGCAGGAAATAGGCACAGCGGAGATTGCAGAAGAAACACTTATTCCGGCGCCTATGCCTGATTATGCACTGCCGGGCATAGAAAACGAGGCGCTTGCCATTGCGGGTGCCGGCATTATTGGCACAATGCTGACCGGCGTGCTCATTTGGGCGCTTGCCTTGGCCCTGAGCAGAAAAAACAAGGGGAAGGACCCCGCCGAGACAGAGGAAGTGCTTGAGTAACAACGCAGCAGACCAGCTTGCTCCCCATGCCAAAATTCTAGCCGCAGTCATTGCGGTGCTTGGCATAGTCTTAAGCGCGCCTCACATTCCCCTGGCGGTGGCAAGTGTGATAGCAATCGTCTTGCTGCTGGGATTTATCGCTCAGGCAAGTATCAGGCGCATGCTCCTGCAGAGCCTTTTGGTGATTCCCATCGCGGGTGCCATTTCACTCTTTTATCCGCTACGCTTTGTTGCTGACTGGCAGTTGACTAGCCTCGCCGCTGCCTATGCAGCCAATTGGCAGCCCATGCTGCAACTCATCATCACCCCCTGGCTCTGCGTTTTGGTCATGATGCTGCTTGTGCACTCCTCAACACGCTCGGATTTGCTCTTTGGCCTCGAGCGCCTGCGCCTGCCGCGCGTATTGGTGTTGATGCTCTCCTTTATGTATCGCTACGTAGATGTGATGCGCGCCCAGTTACGTGCGGCTCACCGGTCCCTGGTTTCGCGAGCCCCGGCACTCTCAAAGCGCAGGCAGGTTCTTCTCTACGGCAATCTGGCAGGCTCGATGATCATACGCGCCTACGACCGAGGCGAGCGCATCCACGCCGCCATGCTCTCGCGCGGCTTTACCGGCACGCTCCCGAGCCTACAGGAGCAGCGCATTACAACGAGAGACGTATTATTGCTCGGGGCAACCACACTGTTTGCCGCGGCACTGATACTGATGAACCTTTAGAGAGTTAAGAGTTAAGAGTTAAGAGTTAAGAGAGAAGAGAGAAGAGAGAAGAGAGGAAATAAACTGTGTCCTGTTCGATAGTCTATGACAATGTGCACTACACCTATCAAGACGGCACTCAGGCTCTGCGTGGTCTGAGCTTTACGTTGGGGCATGGGGAGCACGTGGCTTTGCTGGGTCCAAACGGTGCCGGCAAAAGCACCGCCATGCTGCTGTCTAATGGTGTGCTGATGCCCTCAAGCGGCGAGGTGCGCGTAGGAGACCTAACCTTGAGCAAAGAAACCCTGGTACGTATTCGCCAACGCGTGGGCCTGGTTTTTCAAGACCCGGATGACCAGCTCTTTATGACTACGGTCTACGAGGATGTGGCTTTTGGGCCAAGCAATATGAAGCTCAACAAAAAGGAGATTGAACAAAGGGTCACCAGCGCTCTCGAAGCGGTTTCACTGCTTAAAGAAGTCAAAAAGTCTCCGCAGGATCTGTCGTTTGGACAAAAAAAGCGCGCGGCACTCGCCACCATCCTTGTCATGGAGCCGGACTTTCTCATCCTCGATGAGCCCTCCAGCAATCTAGACCCCAGGGGCCGCCGCCAGATGATGGAGCTGCTGCGCACCATTGACGCAACTATGCTCATAGCAACGCACGACCTTGACTTGGTCTGGGAAATGCTCCCACGCTCCATCATCATAGATGAAGGTAAGATAGTAGCCGATGGCCCCACGAAAGAACTCCTGCAAAACAAAGCATTGCTCACTGCTCACGGCCTGGAGCTACCAAACGCCGTGCGGTAAAGCAGATGATGAAGTATAGTGGTATCAGAGAAAGAAAAGTAACGTTTTTAGTGAAAGACACCTCTATGCAGCACAAAAAACCAACATCATGGAAGAGAGTCCTGCTTTCGCTTGTGCTTTCGCTTGTGCTTGCCTTGTCGTTGGTTTTGAGTGGCTGCGGCTCGCTCACGCGAATCCTGCAGAACCCTGAGCCTCCGCGAGAAGTTGAGGAGGCAGCGATTCTCACCAAGGTGCCTCGAGCCGAAGAGGGCTTTTTGGGCATTGAGATACTGCATGGAACCTGGGCTGAGCCCCAGTTCAGTCCGGACGGCAGGGGATACTTCTACGAGGAGCGCGGCTGGAT
Source organism: Coriobacteriia bacterium (assembly GCA_009784425.1). Taxonomy (GTDB): domain Bacteria; phylum Actinomycetota; class Coriobacteriia; order Coriobacteriales; family UBA8131; genus WQXH01. The sequence goes on from WRBR01000011.1 coordinate 32,020, forward strand.
TTACCTGTACATTGTGGGAGAACCTCATGAGCGCGGCTATCAGCACGGCTGGCTGCTGGCCGATTACATACAGCTCAATATCCGCCACAACAAGAATCTGCTCGCAGAGCTCTACGATCTAGACTGGGAGTACCTGAGGGTTAATGCTGAGCGCATGTGGGCAAAAGCCGTTGCCGAGGAATATCAAGAAGAGCTGAGGGGCATAGCTGAGGGCGCAACAGAGCGCGGGGCAAGTCTGGATTATCTGGACTTGTTGGTGCTGAACGGCCTCGAAGAGCTGCAATACAGCTGGTTTCCTACCGTGCAGGCTGCTTATTATCAAGAGCTGGCAGAGGGATTATGGAGCCCCTATGTGTCAGTATCCGGGATGCGCCCGGATAGTGGAGGGCAGCCAAGAGTAGTGGCGCCGGCTGAAGGCGCAGGGCTTGCAGAAAACGCTGATGCCCCCGAAACCGCAGGGTCCGATGAAACCGCAGAGCCCGCCGAAGCTGCAGAGCCCGCCGAAGCCGCAGAGCCCGCCGAAGCCGCAGAGCCAACAGCAGTCACAGACATAACAGAAAACGCAGATCAAGCCGCACTGAGAGCTGCTGCAATAACCCTCCCCCAAACCAGCATGTTCACCAAGCAAGCCAGCGTCTTCATGGCAACAGGCGCCGCAACC
>WRBR01000012.1 GCA_009784425.1 Coriobacteriia bacterium
AGTTCCTCGCAACCCTATACAGTGAATTTAGCAAGCGCAAGATTCCTACGCTGCTCAATACTATGGTTACCTCCATCTCTCCAACACGTTCTGTAAGCCTCGCCACACCTGAAGGCCTCCGCACGCTTGAGCCAGAGGCCATTGTCTTTGCCACCGGGTGCCGAGAGCGCCCCATTGGTACTTTGCCCATTGCGGGCACGAGACCCAGCGGCATCTTTACCGCCGGCGCAGCCCAGCGCATGGTTAACCTTCTAGGCTGGGACATTGGCGAACGCATCGTCATCTTAGGCAGCGGAGACGTAGGCATGGTCATGGCAGAAACCCTCTCCCAACAGGGCAAGCAAGTCCTGGCCCTCGTAGAGCAGGCAGCCGACGCTACCGGTCTCAAAGCCAACCGCGAACGCTATGTAGACGCCAACAACATTCCGCTCATAACCAACAGCACCATCACCCGCGTGTATGGACATCGCCGCATTGAGGGCGTTGCAGTGGAACAGAGGGACGGGGTAGGAGTGGAACAGAGGGACGGGGTTGGTGTCCCAGATTGGTACAGGAGGGACGGGGTTGGTGTACCACTTTTTGTTCCAAAAAGTGGTACACCAACCCCGTCCCTCCTGTACCAATCTGGGACACCAACCCCGTCCCTCTGTTCCACTCCTACCCCGTCCCTCTGTTCCACTGCGCCACAGTACCTGGCATGCGACACACTTATAGTAAGCGTTGGCCTCATCCCTGAAACCGATTTGCTGCGCGAGCTCTTACACGAGAACCCTTCTCCCCCCTGGCTCTTCTTAGCCGGCAACGCCCGACGTGTACACAGCTACATAGAAGGCGTAGTCTCAGACGGCCAAACCGCCGGCACCCAAGCCGCTCAGTACCTTGGCAGCTATTAATACACAAAGGTTGCGGAGTTTCCTACTAATCTTATGTGTGTGTAGCTTTGTGTTTGTTTGCGTTTGTCCTTGGCGGCTTTGAGGTGGTGATAGGGTGAGAACTTATTGGTGTAGTTGGTGCCTCTTTGTAGGGCCTCTTGGGAGACGCCTTTGCGTTTGATGCCTACGTTGTTGTCTGCTGAGGCCTCCCATTTGAGCTCGTAGTAATTTGGGTTGCCCTTGCTCAATATGGAGGGGATGCCTACGGCCGCGAGGTATGCAAGGGGGCCAATTTTCCAGAAATCCAGGAAGTGCCCGTATTCATGCTTAACAATCAGCTGGTGACTTTCGTTGTTTGGGTCTAGCCCACGCTGTATGAACAGCATGCCAAAGCTGAAAGACCGGTTATCAACGCTGAAGCGTATGACTGGCGCTCCTCTGTAGGCAGAGAAGTAATGGGATTCAAGAACCACTTTTGGGCTGTTATTGAACAGCTTGAAATTGTTGAGATCCGTTTTGACCATCTGAGTGATTGTTTGAGTGCCTCTCATTATTGGCTCCATCATTGAGCTATGAAGAGTTGGCCGGTTACGGCAAAGAAGGTCAAAACAACAACGCCGAGGGCTATGCGATACCAGCCAAAGACCTCAAAGCTGTGGTTGCGAATGTATCCCAGGAGAAACTTGATAGCAAGAATGCTCACAACAAACGCCACGATTATCCCCACCACAAAAACGCCCCACTCGGTGGTGGTGACTGTTACGCTGTCCAAAACAAAGGCTTTGACTACCTTGAGCAAGCTCCACCCAAACATGATGGGAATGGCGAGAAAGAATGAAAACTCCGCAGCAGCAGAGCGGCTGACCCCAAGGATTCTGGCGCCGAGAATAGTAGCGCCGCTGCGCGAGGTGCCGGGGACGATAGCCAGAGCCTGGAACAAGCCAATGAAAAATGCACGCTTAAATTCCAACTGGTCAACATCGGTTATCTCGTCAATGCTCTGGTTTTTAGTTTTGGCAGGGGCCTCAGTTTGAGTGGGTTGTAGTGCCGAGTAAAGCTTTGCTTCGCCCTGCTCGGCTGCCCGAGCTTCAATTGCCTCAGGAGAGTGTTTTCCTAGTGACTCATGGGGACGGGGAAGTGACTCATGAGTCACTTTTCTGCCCTTTACGCGCTCAACCACAATGAAGGCAATGCCGTAAACAATCAGCGCTATGGCAACGGTGATGGCGTTGTGGAAATTCTCAGTGAAAAAATCATCAAGCAGCAATCCAATACAAGCCGCCGGAATACTGGCAACAACCACTTTGAGCCAGAGCACCCAGGTTCGCTTGCGCTCCTCTTTGCTTTTTGAGGGCGCAAAGGGGTTCAGTTTTTTGTGAAAGAGAAAAAATACGGCAAGGATGGCTCCCAGCTGAATGACCACTAAGAAAACTTCCCAAAACTCCTGCGAGACGTTGAGTTGGATAAACTCGTCAGCAAGGATCATATGCCCGGTAGACGAAATGGGCAGCCATTCCGTGATACCTTCGATGATGCCGATAACAACAGCTTTGAGAAGTTCTATTAAGTCCACAGAGTCTCCTGCGCCTTTAAGCCCTTAGAGTAGGTTCTGCACCAATCGGCTACACCAAACGCGCAGAACAACACTGTTGGATTATAGCGCCATTTTCTCTTTGTAGACCTTGAGTATGTCCTTGTACACATTATTGGAGGTGGCAAGGATTTGCGTTGCCAGTATGGCAGCGTTCTTGGAGCCATTGATGGCTACGCAGGCTACTGGCACGCCGGTGGGCATTTGCACCATAGAAAGCAGGCTGTCGAGGCCGCCCAGGTCGCTCGTTTTCATGGGAACGCTGATAACCGGCAGCGTGGTGTTGGCTGCTACTACGCCCGCCAAGTGAGCGGCTTTGCCCGCTGCGGCGATGATGACTTTTAAGCCTCGCTCGTCGGCGGTGGTTGCCCACTCATGCACCTGTGCGGGGTTGCGATGCGCGCTGGCTACGAGCATTTCATAAGCCACATTAAACTCATCAAGCTGATCGGCGCATCCTTGCATAACGTCCATGTCGCTCTTTGATCCCATGATAATTCCAACAATTGGTTCTCTCATTTTTCCTCCAAAGTTTTAGTTGTGCGGTCTGGTGCCAAGGTCTCATCACAAACAGGTTGTGATACAGAAAACCCCTGACTTAACAAGGGTTTTCGGAGATGGCGGTGGTGCGCCGTGAGGGATTCGAACCCCCGACGCCCCGGTTCGTAGCCGGGTCCTCTATCCTGCTGAGGTAACGGCGCAAGGCGTACCATTATAACCCAAAATGTGTCCCGGGAATCACTCAATTTCTGGGATGACTTTGCCTTTTGTTTCTACGCCGAGAATGCCTACTACCAGGGCAACCACGATGAATACTCCGGTGAGCAGCACAAACACTAACTCAAAACCATACTCTGGTCCAACAAAGGCGTACACCACCGGCACTATCATGGGAGCAATGAAGGCGCCCACGCGGCCAAAGGCAGAGGCTGAGCCGGCGCCCGTTGTTCTGATGGCGGTGGGATAGAGCTCAGGCGTGTAGGAATACACGCAGCCCCAGGTTCCCAGGGCAAAGAAGTAGAGCAGGCAGCCAGACAAAATAACAAGGGGAAGGCTGTCCGCGTGACCAAAGAACCATGCCGCGCACGCCGTGCCAACCAGGAAGATTGTGAGCACACGCTTGCGGCCAATCTTCTCAATCAGCAGCGCCGCGGTAAGATAACCGGGCAGCTGCGCAAAACACATATAGAGAGTGAACTCAAAGCTTCTGACCAGGTCAAAGCCCTGCTCTACCAAAAAGGACGGTGTCCAGAGCACAAAGCCGTAGTAGCCCAAGTTTACGCCAAACCACAGCACCCAAAGCACTATCGTGGACTGACGGTATTCCTTCTTCCAGAGCGTGAGGAAGGCAGTCAGTGGGGAGAGTGGTACAGGAGGGACGGGGTTTGGTGTCCCACTTTCCACAGAAAGTGGTACACCAAACCCCGTCCCTCCTGTACCACTCTGTTCTATTGAGCGCTCCATTTTAGTTACGATCTTGTCAGCCTCATCGAGCCTGCCTTTGCGTTCAAGGAAGCGTGGGGACTCGGGAATCAAAAAGCGCAGGGCCGCGGCAAACAGGGCGGGTACAGCGCCGATGAAAAAGGCAGCTCTCCATCCGTAGAGGGGAATAGCCAGATAGGCTACCAGTGCCGCCAGTATCCATCCCCAGGCCCAAAAGCTCTCAACGATTACCACGTTGCGTCCGCGGTTTTTGAGAGAGGAGAACTCGCTTACGTACGTTGTGATAACCGGCAGCTCTCCGCCGAGACCAATTCCGGTGATGAACCTGAATACCAAAAGCCATTCAAAGCCGGGAGCAAGTCCGCAGAGCAGGCTGCCAAAGCTGAATATCAACAGGGTGACCAGCACTATGGTTCTGCGGCCCCAGCGATCAGCGGCAAGGCCGGAGACCAGGGCACCAAATAGCATGCCCAGCACACCGGAGCTGCCGAGAAGTCCCCTTTGAGCTGTAGTGAGCTCCCAGTCAAGGCCGATTGAGGCAATGACCCCGGCAACCATGCCCTGATCCATAGCATCAAACATCAAACCCAGACCGGCTATGATGATGACCTTTATCAGCAACGGCGTGGCCGGAAGCCGATCTAAACGTTGGGATATACTCATCTAATCCTCAAGCACCCGTCCGTTGGTGGCCAGGGTGACCACGTTCCAGGGGATCATCTTGCCGCTCTTTACCAGCGCGGATTGAACTGCGCCTACTATGCCTGCGCAGCAGGGTACCTCCATGCGCGCCACGGTGATACTTTTGATGTTGTGGCATAAGAGGATTTTGGTGAGCTTTTGGGAGTAATCTTCTCCGTCGAGCTTGGGGCAGCCGATGAGCGTGATGTGACCCTTCATATAGAGGTTATGAAAATCCGCGTTGGCAAAGGCGCAGCAGTCTGCCGCAACGAGCAGCTTGGCGTTATTAAAGAAAGGCGCACCTACCGGAACCAGCTTGATTTGTATGGGCCACTGGGTCAGCTGGCTTACCGGCGTTTTGTGGGCAAGCTCAGCCTCAGCCGGCGCCGCAGCATCACAACAGACAGAGGGACTCGCCAGCACTTGCACCTCGCTGCTTGGGCAGCCGCACGGAAGAGTATCTTCAGCAGCCCCGGCAGTCTCAGGCACCAAACAGCAGGATTCGCCAGCAGCAGCGGACACATCGGCGGCGGACGCAGCCGCAGCATCCGCAGCAGCCCTGTGAGCCAAAACACCTGCTTGATCAAAAGCGGCAGCCTCGCGCTCCTCAAAACTGATAGCTCCGGTGGGACAAACCGGCAAACAATTGCCCAAGCCGTCACAAAAATCGTCTCTCAAGAGCCTTGCCTTACCGTCCACGATACCAATTGCCCCCTCGTGGCATGCCTCAGAGCAGAGTCCGCAGCCATCGCACTTAGTCTCATCTATTATTATGACCCTGCGTAACACCTTTACACCTCTAACCTTGCACGATTTTTCTTCGTTCTAATGTACCATAGATGATGTTGAGAGGAGCACTCATGGATACAATAGATCTATCGGCGAGCAGAGCAAAGCATAAGCGGTCTACCGAAGCCGTGGCTTCGGCGGCAGGGGTCAACCTCAAGGACTGCTACCAATGCGGAAAATGCAGCGCCGGCTGCCCGGTAACGCACGCGATGGACGTGATGCCTCGCGAGGTCATCAGGCTCATGCAACTGGGAGCGTGGGATGAGGTGTTGGATGCCAAAACCCCCTGGCTTTGCGCCAGCTGCATCACCTGCGTAACGCGTTGCCCGCAAGATGTTGACCTCCCCTCTTTAATGGAGGAGGTGAGGCGGGCATCAAAGGCGGCGGGGAATCGCCCGGTTAAAGAAGCAGACGTCTTCAACGACTTGTTCCTCAAAGGCATTTATCAAAGCGGCAAATCCAACGAACTCTACATGATGATGAAGTACAACCTTGCGAGCGGCCACCTGTTTCAAGACATGTTCAACGCGCCGCATCTGATGCTCAAGGGCATGGTTGGCTTTAAGGTCCACGGGGTCAAGGACAAGGCCGACGTGCGAAGAATCATTGACAAGTGCTTGGGAGGTGAGGCTTCATGACCACGGAATTTGCCTATTTTCCGGGTTGCGCATCCTGTTCAACCGGGCTCTCTTATGAGATGTCTACGCAATACCTGTCAAAGCAGATTGGCCTTACGCTTAAGGAGATTCCAGATTGGAACTGCTGCGGGGCATCTGCCGCCCATCTCATCAATCACGACCTGGGTCTGGCGCTGCCAGCACGCAGTCTTGCCATTACCGAAGAAAAGCTGCCCGGCCTTGACGTAGTCGCAACCTGCGCTGCCTGTTTTGCGCGGCTGAAAACCACGCAGCACTACGTCAATCAAAGCCCCAAGAACCGCTCGCACATTGAGGGTCTCATTGAGCGCGAGTACCGTGGCGAGGCTAACGTGTACGGCCTGGTGCAGGTCCTTCACCAAAACGAGGATCTTAAGGAGGCCCTGGTGGCCAATCTTAAGAAGACTCTGGGCGGGCTTAAGGTGGCCTGTTATTACGGCTGCATGCTGGTGAGACCCATTGAGGTGGTTCAGTTTGACGACGAGGAAAACCCGCAGAGCATGGATGACCTCATGCGCCTTGCCGGTGCCGAGCCCGTTGACTGGGCCTTTAAGACCGAGTGCTGCGGAGCTTCGCTGCAGGTGACCTGCCCGGTGACCGGCAAGGTCATGGTGGAGAAGATCCTACACAATGCCCAGGAAAACGGCGCAGAGGTCATTGTGACCGCCTGCCCGCTTTGCCAGCTCAACTTGGACATGCGCGAAAAAGAAGTGAACCGCATGGCGGGCACCAGTTATGACCTACCGGTGTATTACTTTACCGAGCTGCTCTCCATGTGCCTGGGTGCCTCGCCCAAGCAGCTGGGGATTGATAAGCATTATCATCCGGCGGTGGTTTGTGCCGAGAGTTCTCTGAAGGATCCTGTGGTGCCGGAGGCTGAAAGTGATGAGGAGGTGTTAGCATCATGAGCAGAATAGGAGTATTTCTGTGTCACTGCGGCACCAATATCGCGGCTACTGTTGACATGACCCGCTTGGCTGAAGCAACCAAGGAGCTTCCCGGCGTTGTGTATGTTGAGGAGAACAAGTACATGTGCTCTGAGCCGGGGCAGCAGGCGGTAAAGCAAAGTATTATTGATCGTGGCATTGACCGCATAGTCATTGCCTCGTGCTCGCCGCGCATGCATGAGCTCACCTTTAGGAAGATGCTCACCGATACCTCGGTCAATCCCTACATGCTTGAGATTGCCAACATCCGCGAGCAGTGCTCCTGGGTGCACAAAGACAAAGAGGCGGGCACCAAAAAGGCCATTGACCTCGTGCGCATGGCGGTGGCCAAGGTTGACCGCAACGCGCCGCTCTTCACAAGCGAGATTCCCATAACCAAACGCGCGCTGGTCATTGGCGGCGGCATTGCCGGCATTCAGGCGGCGCTTGACATTGCAGACGCGGGCTTTCCCGTGACTCTGGTTGAGAAGGAGCCTTCTATCGGCGGCAAGATGGTTATGCTTGATAAGACCTTTCCCACAATGGACTGCTCGGCTTGTATCTGCGCTCCCAAGATGAATGATGTGGGCGCGCATCCCAACATTGAGATTATGAGTCTTTCTGAGGTTGAAGAGGTCACCGGCTACGTGGGCAACTTTACCGTGACCATTCGCCAGAAGGCCAAGTACATCGACTACGACCTTTGCACCGGCTGCGGGCTCTGCGAGCAAAAGTGCCCCTCCAAGGTAACCAGCGAATACGAGCGCGGGCTTGCCAAACGCAAGGCCGTGTACAAGCCCTTTGCTCAGGCGGTGCCGAGCAAGCCGATTATCGACGCAAAGAACTGCCGCAAGTTCACCGAGGATCGCTGCGGCGTGTGCGAAAAGCTCTGCACGGTTAACGCCATCAGGTTTGACGATGAGGACAAGCTCGTCACCTTGGAGTACGGCGCGGTGATCATTGCTACCGGCTACGAGCTCATCGACTGGACCTCGCTTTATGGCGAGTACGGCGCCGGGGCTTATCCTGACGTGATTGACGGCCTCACCTTTGAGCGCATTATCAATGCGTCTGGCCCCACCGAAGGGCACATCGTGCGCCCCTCCGACGGCAAGGAGCCCAAGACCGTTGTTATGATTAAATGCGTGGGCTCGCGTGATCCGCACAAGGGCAAGGCGTATTGCTCACGCGCCTGCTGCATGTACGGCGCCAAGCACGCCCATCAGTTCCTCGATAAAATTGCCGACGGCGAGTGCTACGTCTTTTATATGGACGTGCGCGCTATGGGCAAGGGCTATGACGAGTTCTATATGAACACGCTGCAAGACGGCGCCACCTATATTCGCGGGCGCGTTGCCAAGATTTATCCCGAGGGCGACAAGTACATCTGCATTGGTGAGGATACGATTTCGAGCAAGATAGTCACCGTCAGCGCCGATCTTGTGGTGCTGGATACCGCAATGGAACCCCAGGAGAGTGCCGACGCAATAGGCCGCCTCTTTGGAGTCTCGCGTGATTTAGACGGCTGGCTCACCGAGGCGCACCCCAAGCTGCGTCCGGTTGAAACCAATACCGCCGGTGTGTACCTGGCCGGCACCGCCCAAGGCCCCAAGGACATCCCCGACTGCGTGGCGCAGGCCTCGGCAGCGGCAGCCAAGGTCATAGGCATGTTCTGCCTCAAGGCTCTTGAGTCCAACCCCATGATCAGTGTGGTTGACGAAATCAACTGCCGCGGCTGTGGCGACTGCGTTGATGTGTGTCCCTACAAGGCCATTGCCATGGAAACCGTGGAGCGGCGCGAGAACTCCGTGTGGGTCACCCGCGACATTGCCGTCATTAATTCGGGGCTTTGTCAGGGCTGCGGCGCCTGTACTGCTTCTTGTAAATCAAGCGCCCTGGACTTATTGGGCTTTACCAACGAACAGATTCTGCAGGAGGTTGATGCCTTATGTCTCTAGAACAAGCTGTAGAAGCTCCCCAGAAGACCGCGGCTGAAGCTGCCGAGGTGGCTGAGGACTGGCGACCTAAAATCCTCGCCTTTACCTGCAACTGGTGCACCTACGCCGGCGCCGACCTGGCCGGGCTCAACCGCATGAACTACCCCGCAGACGTGAGGCTGCTCCGCCTCCCTTGCTCCGGCAGAGTCAACCCGCAGTTTGTGTTGCACGCCTTTCAAAAGGGCTGCGACGGCGTGCTGGTCTGCGGTTGTCATCCGGGCGATTGTCACTACTCCACCGGCAACTACTTTACCCGCAGACGCATGCTGCTCTACCGCCGCTATCTGGAGTACCTCGGCATTGAGCCCGAGCGCTTTCAGATTCGTTGGATATCGGGCTCTGAGGCGGGCAAGTTCCGCGACACCGTGGTGGATGCCTGTGAGGCGGTTGCAAAACTCGGGCCTAACACCAAGTACCGAGAGGAGGGACGCTGATGTCTAATACACTGGCAAGCGTACAAGAGACCTTGCGCCAGCGCGCGCGTACGCTCCTCGAAGACGGAACCATCACCTATTTAATTGGGTGGGAGGCTGGTCGCTTTGAAGGGCAGACCACTCCTTTGATTTTGCGCAAGGCAGCTGACGTTGATCGGCTCATCTATAACGAGTTTTGCGTGCATATTCTCGCCAAGTACCCCCTGTCTGACAAAAACATCGAGGGCACGATTGGCGTAGTGGTGCGCGGCTGCGACTCACGCGGCATCAATCTGGCGCTTAAAGACGGGCAGATAAAGCGCGACAAGCTCTATCTCATTGGCATTCCCTGCGAGGGCATGAAGGACGCCCGCACTGGCCAAGAGCTCAAGAAGTGCCTTCAGTGCACCCACCGCAACCCCGTGGTGTATGACGAGCTCATTGGTGACGCGGTAGAAGACGGCGCCAAGGTTGACCGCTTTGCAGAAGTGGCCCAGCTTGAATCCCTGAGTGTGGATGAGCGTTATGACTACTGGGCGGCGATTTTTTCCCGCTGCATACGCTGCAAGGCCTGCCGAGATACCTGCCCCAGCTGCACCTGCCGCGAGTGCTTTACCGATCAAGCAGCCATGGGCTGGCAGGGCAAGGAAACCTCGCTTGCCGAGAACCAGAATTACGGCATCACCCGCATGTTCCACATAGGCGAGCGTTGCATTGAATGCGGCGAATGCGAGCGGGTCTGCCCCGTGCGGCTGCCCCTTATGCAGCTTAACCGCAAGATCATCAAGGATGCCTACGAGCTCTTTGGCGAGTTCTACGCAGGCATTGATGACTGCACGCCTCATCCCCTTGACCACTATCTCCTCGACGACGTCGAAGAATTCATGTAGGAGGTGATATCCATGATACTGAAGAAAGAAAAGCTGGGCTCCCTCCTCGATATGCTCGCCGGCACGGCCACGGTGTTGGTTCCCACGGCCTTTAATGCCGAGGGTGGCAGCGAAGGTGGCGAAAAGGCAACCGGTTTCTTGCCCTATCAAGCGGGCAGCGCGGTAGACTTGGGCACGGTAAAAACCACTCGTTCTCCCAAGGATGCCCTGTTGCCGCAAACCGAGACGCTCTACTCCTATGAGCAGCGCGGCGAGGATGTCACCCTTACCGAGACGGTCAACAACACCAACCAGATACTCTTTGGCGTGCGCTCTTGTGACGCATACAGCATTGCGTGCCTGGACGAGGTGTTCTTGACCCGCACCTTTGTTGACACCTTGTATTATGAGCGCCGCCTGGGCACCCTCATTGTGGGGCTTGGCTGCACCGCTACCGAGCGCTCGTGTTTTTGCACCTCGTTTGAGCTTGACCCTGCCGTTGCACCCGGCGTTGATATTCAGCTCACTGACGCCGGCGACGGTTATTTTGCGGAGGCCCTCACCACTAAAGGCACCGAGGCACTTGATGCCTGGAAGCCCTTCTTAACTGAAGGCACAAAGCCCACGCCCGCAGAACTTGAGTTTACCTTTAAGCTCGATACCGCAAAGCTCGGCGAGCAGCTTAAAACGATGTTTGAAGACCCCTACTGGCAAGACCTCTCCATGAAATGCCTGGGCTGCGGCACCTGTGCCTTTGTCTGCCCCTCTTGTTATTGCTTTGACATGAGTCAAAACAACAAGGGCAGCGAGGGGTATCGCTTTAGAACCTGGGACAGCTGCACCTTTGTTGATTATTCAATGATGGCAGGTTTTCATAATCCCCGGCCCACCAAGATGAAGCGCCTGCGTAACCGCTTTATGCACAAGCTCTGTTTTTATCAGGAGCGCTACGGTAATTCGCTCTGCTGCGGCTGCGGCAGATGCATAGAGCTCTGCCCGGTGGGCATTGATATCAGCAGAGTTATTGAGGATGTTGAGAGGGTGGTGGCTCATGATTGAGATTGGTCACGATTGCACCTGCGAGGGTAACCCGCTGGTTCCTCAGGTGTGCAAGGTCATTGAGATTACCACTGAAACCTCCGACGTAAGTTCATTTAAGGTTCAGACCCTTGACGGCGGCCTGCCTTTTGAGTTTGTGCCCGGCCAGCTTGGCATGTTTGGCATTGCGCCTCATGGCGAGTGCATGTTCTGTGTTTCAATGGGCGGTCCTGACTGGCTTGAGTTTACCGTTAAACGGGTTGGCACCGTAACCAAGCGTATCCATCAGCTGCACGTTGGCCAGCAGGTTATTGTACGCGGCCCCTATGGCAACCACTGGCCCACTGAGCAGTGCAAGGGTCGCGACATGCTCTTTATAGCAGGCGGCATTGGGCTTCCCCCGGTGCGCACCTTTTTGCTGCACTGCCTCGCTAATCGCGCTGATTATGGGCGGATTGACCTGGTATACAGCGCCTCAACCAAGCACGACCTGGTATTTAAGGAGCAGCTGTTTGAGCTTTGGCCCAACGAGCCCAACACCCACGTGCACATCAGCGTGTACAAAGACTGCGACGGCAACACCTGCACCATCTCGTTTACGGCACCCTTTTTGGAGGACCTGGGACTGGATGTCTCCAACACCACGGCAGTACTCTGCGGCGGACCAAGCCTCTATCGCACCTGCTCAAAGGCACTCGCCAACATGGGCATTGCCGACGAGAACATCCTCACCACCCTTGAGATGCGCATGAAATGCGGCATAGGCAAGTGCGGCCGCTGCAACGTAGGCGAAAAATACATCTGCCTGGACGGCCCGGTATTCACACAAGCCGAAGTCAACGCAATGTTGAAGGATTAGAACGCGTCACGAGGGACGGGGTTGGAACAGGGGGACGGGGTTGGTGTTCCAATTTGACCTTGGTCAAATTGGAACACCAACCCCGTCCCCCTGTTCCAACCCCGTCCCCCTGTTCCAACCCCGTCCCTCTGTCCCAAAAACTAAATCTGTACGGTATACGCAGAAATCTCGATGTCTCCGGTTGCCAGGCCGGCGAGCTGGGGAACCAGTCTGCCAAAGTGCTCGCTCTTGCCGTGCACATCAAGGGACTCTTGAGTTTCCCAAGTCTCGATTATCGCAAAGGTGTCGGCGCTTTCAGTGTGCTGGCAAAAATTGTAGTTGACGCAACCATCTTCCAACACCGTTGCAGCAATAAGCTCTTCAAGTATCGGCATTGCACTTTCTAACGCCTCTGGGGATAAAGTCATCTTAGCTACTACTTTAATCATGCTTGCATCCTCTCAATTCGCGGATTTTCTGTTCTCATCATAACAAAGGGGGTGGCCACTTAGTTGCTAAGAAAGCCCAAGGGTCACAAAGAAGATGTAGACGTAAACAGACGCAATGGCGAGAGTAATCAAAGTCACCGGAACACTGATCTTGAGAAAGCTGATAAAGGAGATAGGCGTGCCTTCGCGGGCAGCAATCTGGGCAACTATCAGGTTTGCCGAAGAGGCAATCAGGGTTCCGTTGCCTCCCAAGCAGGCGCCCAGGGCCAAAGCCCACCAGAGCGTTTTAGAGTCTACGTAGCTGAGGTCAAGCTGAATAATCATATCCTGAACCATGGGGATCATGGTGGCTACCAGGGGGATGTTGTCAACAAAGCCCGAGGCGATTCCCGCTCCCCAAAGTAATATCATAGCCGTGAGCCCCACGTCGCCCCCGGTTGCTTCGAGCATCCAGGTTGCCAGTTGCGGAATAATCCCCACGTCTACCAAGCCTCCTACCAGCACAAAGAGACCCGCAAAGAAAAAGATCGTAATCCACTCAACTCCATGAAATACCTCTTCGGTGCCTATGTCTTTTGCGCTCAGCAACATGAGCAAAGCAGCCCCAAACAGGGCGATGGTGGCGGGCTCTATGTGCAGGTATTGATGGGTGAAAAAGCCTAGCAGGGTCAAGGCAAATACAAAAATTGACTTCTTGGCCAACTTGGAGTCCCTAATGGCATCCCGCGCTACGATTTCCATGAGCCGGGCTTGGTCTTCTTTTTCGATGTACAGACTCTTGGCAAAATAGCGCTTTGCGATGAATATCGTCAGCACCATCAATATAACGATAATTGGGGTGAGATGAATGAGAAAGTCATTAAACGAAATGCCCGCGGCGGTGCCAATCATGATGTTTGGCGGGTCTCCTACCAGGGTGGCTGCGCCACCGATATTGCAAATGAGTATCTGAGTGATAAGGTAAGGAATGGGCGATACGTTCATCGTTCTTGCGATAGCTATGGTAATAGGAGCAATGAGCAACACCATGGTGACATTGTCGATAAAGGCCGAGCCCACAGCGGTGAGCACCGCCAGCCTCACCAGTATCTTAAACGGGTCGCCCTTGGCGCTTTGCGCGGCCTTAATGGCAGCGTACTGGATGATGCCGCTTTTTGTGGCTATGGCCACCAGTATCATCATTCCCAGCAGGAGGAAGATTGTTGCCCAATGTATATGCTGGGTATAAGCAACGTGCAGATCAACAATGCCCAGCATTACCAGGAGCACGGCTCCACAGATTGCAACTATCGCCCTGTTGATTTTCTCGGAGATGATGAATGCATAGCAGGTAACAAAGATGGCCCCGGCAATAACCACCGGCAACCAGTCAATACTATACAAAAACTCACCTATCAGCATAATCCCTGACCATCACAACGCTCACCCAAAACTCCTCGGCTTTCCAAGCTTTCACTGGGTGCTTAGCAAACATCTATGTTTATCGATCAGACTCCTCTAAGTCTGTATCAGTTTTTCCAACTGAATTAATCCCTATTACTTGATCAACGGCAAGCATGAAGGCCAAGCCCTTATGCGGGCTCTCCAGCTCCATTTTGCTGGAGATAGCACTCAGCACCTTTTGGGCTTTAAAGTCCTCGATAATCGTTAGGACGATATCCTTCTCCGGATCTACCTTGATTCCCAACAAGAGCTGAACCGCGGCTCCGTGACCAAAGAGGATAGTTGAACCCCTTGCCCCAGCATCGTGGGCAATGTCTACAACTTTGTTTCCCTTGCCCTTAGTGACGATAGTGACTATGAGCTTATAGTTGGCAGTCTCCATGGCTTTTCTCCCAGCTGTGAGTATTACGCCTATAATCTTATCTCTGAGATGAAACCATGATAACAGAAAGAGCTCGCAAAGAAGCTCTCTTGTTGCGCACTCTATTTAGTTGAGCTGTTGGATTACAGCTGGGGAATCTGTGAGAGAGCGGGAAAGAGCAGCTCTTCGCTCTCGGCATGGCTGAGCTCAACGGTGCCGGTTAGTACGTCAACGTACTGATAGGATTGACGGCGGACATTGCCTCGCCTGAGCTCAAGCTCCATGATAAAGAGCTGCGGATGTGCCTGGGTGATTACACCCTCACACTCCATAATTCGGGATCGTCCCATATTTGCTCGGATTTTGAGTCTTTCACCGGATAATACTGTCAGCTTTTCTCGTATTACATGGACAAGCTGCCCCTGTTGTACCAAATCCATCTATATAGTCCTGACTTTCCTTAGAATATTTCGCACGACGCAGGGCGTTATTCTATCATGCCTGGCAATACCCTTAATCAACAATAGGGCAACGCTTAGCTTTCCGGGCTTACTTCGTCGCTGTCTGCCGGAGTTTCTTCTTTGCTTTCTATAAGACTTTCTGCGGGGCTTTCTTCTGCCCTTTCTGCCTTACTCTTGCGCATTTTCATGCGAGTGCGGATTATGCCATACAGCATCGGCATAAGGCTTATGAGCACTATGGCAATGATGACCAATTCAAAATGCTCAACCACAAAGGGTACTCCGCCAAAAAAGTGACCCAGCAAAGTAAAGAGCGCTACCCATAGTGAACCACCTATGATGTTGAACAAGGTAAAACGGGGAAAGCTCATGCGGCCTACCCCGGCAAGGAAGGGCGCAAAGGTTCTGAGGAACGGAAAAAAGCGCGTAAGCACAATGGCCACCGGGCCATACTTATCAATGAAGGCCTGTGTCTCTGCAATGCGCTTGGGGGTGAGCGACTTGACGCGCCCCGAGTCTATGATTGCCTGCCCTATCTTGCGGCCTATCCAATAATTGGAGGTGTTGCCCAGCACGGCCGCAGTGATGAGCAAGCTGATCAAGACAACTATGTTGAGTCCGCCTCCCTCTGCGGTAAATACGCCGGCAGCAAAAAGCAGAGAGTCGCCCGGAAGAAAGGGCATAACAACGAGTCCTGTTTCCACAAAGATGATGGTAAAGAGCGGGGCATAAGCCCAAATGGGCCCAAGCGTGTTAATCCAGTC
Source organism: Coriobacteriia bacterium (assembly GCA_009784425.1). GTDB lineage: Bacteria > Actinomycetota > Coriobacteriia > Coriobacteriales > UBA8131 > WQXH01. Next base: position 15,592 of record WRBR01000012.1, read on the forward strand.
TGCGATAAACTGCCGAGGGTCTCGCAGTAGGTCAATAAAAAACTGAATTATTTCCATGTTATCCTTGCAGTATTAGTAGATAAGCGCTGTCACAAGGGGCTTACCCTGGGGGGTTTAGAATCAGGTGGCTTAGGCGCTCAACAGAGACCCCTTATGGCTGCTTCCGTCAAGACCTGACCAGGTTCGGAGTGTGCTGCCGCCCAAGCCGTGCACAATCCTACCACAAGCATTGTAATCCGCCCAGCTTTGTTATACTTTGTTTGCTATTAAGCGGGCGTCGCCAAGTGGTAAGGCCCAAGCTTCCCAAGCTTGTATTCGCGGGTTCGAGTCCCGTCGCCCGCTCCAGTAAGTCTCTCAGCCTACTCCCAACAATTCCCGTAGCTTGTGATGAGCCTTGGCAAACTTGGAGTTGTTTTGTGCCAACTCTACCAGAGCTTATTGAGGGCTTCGCGGATTTCGTCTTCTGTTCCCTGTTTGCCCACTACGATGAGTGAGTCGCCGGGGTGTAGTATCGTGTCGCCTTTGACGATGCTCATGCTGTGGCCGTCGCCTACGGCAACCAGCAGGCTCTCTTCTGGCAGCAACTTGGCTATGTCGGCCACTTTCTTGCCCTTTGGAGTTTTGCTTTTGACCTTTGCAGCAAGGGTGATCTCTATAATGAGCAGATCTCCGTGAGTCATGGAGAGCAGTGCGTGCACCGCTCCTTCGGTCACCTCCAGCTCAATGAGGCGTGAGATGACCGTGGTGGACGAGACCACCTCTATGCCCAGGCTCCTGAAGATGCGATTGTTCTTGGGGTTGGAAACACGGGCTATGGCCCGCGGAACCCCAAATACCAGAGAGGCAATCTCGCAGGAGACCATGTTGACATCGTCGGCACCGGTAGTGGAGACAAAGATGTCGGCCTCCTCTATGCCTGCGTCGCGCTGTCTGTCAGAGTCGCAGCCATCGCCATGAATTAGGAGCACCTGCTGGGGAACGCGATGAGCGAGCTGCTCAATCTTTGCCTTGTTGATTTCTATGACGGAGACCTGGTGGCCATTCTTGTACAGGGTGTTGGCCAGTACTTCGCAGATCTTTCCGCCGCCATTGATTACGATTTGCATAGCTACTCCTGCACTACGACATGTAGGTAGAGAACTCTTCCAATAAATCATTTCTTATGCAGGCGATGACTGTGTCGCCCTCGTAGAGTATGCTGTCTTTTGTAGGGATGGAGCTGTAGTGGTCGCTCTTTCTCTCAAAGGCAACTATCCTGATTTCGTGGTCTCGCTCAAGCTCAGACACGCTGATGCTGTTGCCTTGGCGCGAGGAAAGATCCAGGGCAAAACGCATGAGATCAAACTGACCAAGCGACTCAATGAACTTGCCGCGGGCCGCCATGACCTTACTGTACATCTCCTCGGCTACCAGGGTGGTTCCGCACACATAGTCTAGGCCCAGCTGCAGATACGCATTGGTTCTGTCGGGGCTGTAGAGACGGGCCAATACGTAGGGGACCTCAAACAGCTTGCGCCCTACCTCGGCAATCATCAGGTTGGAGCTGTCTTGATTGGTGACCGCGCAGAGTACGTCTGCCTCTTCTACACCTGCCTCAATCAAAACGTCCTCATCAAAGCCCACGCCTGTCAGGGTGCTGCCTTCATAGCTGGAGCCCAGGTTGTCAAACTTTGCAGCATTGGTATCCACCACCACCACATTGTTCTCTCCCTGAGAAAACAAGGTTGCCAGTTGAGAGCCTACCCTACCGCACCCCACAACAATTATGTTCACAGAATCCGCCTTTGCTTTCTTTTACGTATGGGCTTTCTGTGAGCGAGTAGCTTGGCTTGATAATCAGGTTCGTGGTTGAGGGAGTGTATACACAATACATGACCGAAACCCGGTTCTGATTAGAAAGCCAAGATGCCGCTCACAGGAAGCCTCTTTCATCTAGTGGTGACCCAACAAAAACGCCGTCTATAACATTATAGACGGCGCTCAGGCAGTTCTTTCGTGAAATTGCCGGTCTCTCAGGCTAGGCCTTTTTGATGAAGAGATTCAGCTTGCCACCACAAGTGGGGCAGGTCCCCTTAAGCATAGGACGACCGTTCTTGGACGTAACCTCGGTAACATCCTGCATTTCTTTCTTGGTCTTGCACTTAACACAATACGCTTCTGACATAAAAAACCTCCACTTATCATTTTTTACTTTTTCCGCTCACAGCGCTTTTGTCAATTGCGCTGAATGCAGTTTTGCAAATAACCTGCGTAATGATACTAGAAAGTCCTCAACTTAGGAAGCACAGATTTGCTCAATGTGCATTTCTCAAGTATCAGCAGTGTTCTAACTCATATTTAGGCAGACTTTATGACCTCAACTACCAGCTCGGAGACTTCCCGCAGGTTTTCTTCGTCAAGGATGTCGAGGCGGTCGCCTTTTGAGCGCCAGCCTATCGGAATCTTATCGCCAAGCCCAACAACCGAGATTGCTCTATAGCCTGAGGCAAGGGCAACCGCTGCGTCGGAGGTATAGCTGGTGAAGCCGGCAGGAGAAATAGCAATCCCCAGTGCGTCGGCGGCAGATTTGATAAGACCCTGGAGGCGATGATCGGTGCCCTTGGGAACAAAACTGCCCTCGGCCATTGTGTAGCAGAGGTCGCCGGCGCCTATGCCGTCTAGGTTGATGATCAGCGCGCTTTTAAGATCGCGCTCGTATTCAGCCAACAGTTGCTTGATGCCGGTGTTTCTGTTTTCATGCGAACCCACGGCAACAATCCAGACCTCACGGTCAATCAGCACAGAGCTAAAGCTTGCAAGTGCTTCGGCGTTGATTTCTTCTGAGGCTCCGCCGTAGGCGCCGCCCTTCCAGCCGTCGTCATCTTCTTCAGAGAAGTTTTCCCAGCGGCCAATATTGGAGCCCTCGGAGCGAGCATCAAAACTCTCATCTACTCCCAGCCAAGAGGCAGGAGAAGAGTCGAGGTCTTCGCTCTTGCGTGAACCCGAAAGCCTGTCGCCCAAACTGCCAAAGAACGACTTGGTGCGGCTGTTGGGTATATCCATCACGCGGGGCGGGTTGCCTCCTGTGCTCTCTTGGGAGCCCCAAGAAGCAGAGGTGTCTGCATCGTCGATGTAGATGTCTTGCTCGTCATCGTGATACTGAAAGAGTTCTTCTCCCACGGGCTTCATGATGCCGGTAACTCCCAAGGGCGCAAACGACCCGGTGTTGGAGATCCTGTTTTCGCCGTCTGCCAGCTCTTCTGCATCAACGACCGGATGCTGGTCAAAGGCTGCCTGCTGCGTGGGGATTGCGCCGGAACTACCCAAAGACAAGGTGGGCAGATTGCGCAGATTATCGTGCGCAGGAATGTCAGGGGCTTTGGTTGCCACGGCGTGCTCCAGTGTAGACGCGCTTTTTGGCAGGCGCGATCTGAGCGGAGGCTTAACTGTGGGGTCTGAGGTCAGGCGGTCGATGCCCGAAAAATCAGCGTTAAGGGTTGTTGGTGGCTCAGCGAGGGGCACCGATTTTTGCTCGGGCTCTGGCTGGATATCGGCCGCCAATTGTGCGTGCTCGGGATCTGCGGCAATTGAGGACACCGCCACTCCAGCGGCTACTCCAGCGGCTACTCCGGCAGCTACTCCGGCGGCAACTCCCGCTGCAACCGCAGTTTCCTCCGGTGAAAAGGCACGCGGCCTCTCCCTCTCGGTTACCTGGGTCTCAGGTGCTGTTTCTATGGAGGCTACTGGCCTTCTGGGAGCCACTGCTTCTGAGGCTATCGTGGCATCAGCAGATGCCACAATCTCCGGCTCGGGCTTTCTCACCCTTCTGGGCTCAGGTTTTGGCTCCGCCGCGTAGTCATTTGGGTCGTCAGCAAAACGTGAGCGGGTTACGTGAAGATCCTTCTTGGTTGAAGTGTCTCTTTCTGTTTCTTTCTTTGCTGCGTTTTTGGCATCGACAAACCATGCCGGCAAGCCGTCTTTGGTCTTGCTGCTGGCGGCTTCAGCTTGGTCTTGCGTAACGCGCTCCTGCTCTTCTCTCTCGGCAAGCGTGCCCCTCACGCGAATGGCAGGATTTTCGGTAGCTCCCTGCTCTATCCTCGAGATGGAAGCCCTTGCGGCGGCGGAATCGCTACTCATGTCAGCTGTTCCAATAATGGACGCTTCCTCCGCAAAGCTCGCTGACCTCGGTTCTCCTTCAAAGGGGCCTTCAGCCTGGTCTCTTTGCGTTGCTCTGGTTGTTGGCACGGCTCTGCGGGGCTTCCAGCCTTCCGCTCCTTCAACAGGGCCGTCTTGGTACTCAAGGCCTTGTGCCAGCTCGTCGTCTTCCAAAGGCTTGGTGGACTTTCTTCCAATTATGTCTTTGGCGCGGGAGAAAAGCTCTCCAGTTGCCCCGCTCACCTTTGCCAAGGTTGCGGTTCTGGGAGCACGCGTGCGAGCCGTTGCTTCGCCGCTTTCCGGAGCCTCCGAGCCTCGGCTTTTTCTTTCTGTGGAGGACTGCTCTCTCGTTCTTGCCCCCATCAATACTTCTGCAACACCCATGAGAGCAGCAACACCGGAGGCGTTGCAGTTGGCTCCATGACTATAGGGCATAAAGAGGTTGATTGCTTCAACGATGAGCGCAAGAATCAAGATGATTCCGATTATCAGGCAGACAACTTTCAGCAAGAGCAAAATGAGCTCGGGAAAAGGAAAGAGCGTGAGGATGACAAACAGCGCCAATGCAACGAGACATACTCGTATGACCTTTTCAATCAGGGGAAAGAAAGGTGCAACCTGGGGTATGCCCTGCACAAGCGTGCGGCCGGCATCATAGTGGGCTATCACCACTACCTTGCGACGTGGGTCGGCGCCCTCAGGGATGTATCGGGCAACGACGTTTTGGCTGGTGCTCTTTGCAAAGATGTTAAAGAACGGACTAAAGTCCAAAACATCCAGGGCCAATAAAACCACAGCAGCCAAGGCAAGCAGGCAAGCCAGTGGAGCCAACTGAATAAAATTGAAAACTATCTCTGCAGCCAAGACGCCAAGCACCAGGTACAAAACCTTTAACCAGCTTGTGCTTCTGACAGTAGGAAAGTCCTGGAGCCACGTGTCCAAGCCTAGGCCTTCAAGGTTTGAAGCTATGAGTTCCGCAGCCTCATGTTCTCCATTTGATCCACCCGGGCGGGGGCCAATATTGGTAACCAGTTCGTCTGCGTAATTTACCAACCTCTGCATTTTGGTCCTCCTTTTCGGCCTCTCTTAGAAACCGTTTTGAGCAAAGTGCGAGCGAAATTGCACTACTATTGTACCTCTGTTTGCGTTTCTACGCCCACGTACTCGCGAATAAACCAGTCTGCGTCAACAGCATTGGCTCGCGCGGAATTATATTTTGCGAGCGCCTGCGCAATGGCAGCGTCATATGCTTCGGTAATCATGGAGAGCGGCTCTGAGGGTATTTGACTGGCTGCGTGAACCACGGCCGCATCTTTCAGTTGAAACTCTTCATTCTTGATATTAACCAGTTCAAGGTTTCTGTCAAAGAGGGCTTGATCTGCGGCAATGGCCAGTTCGATGGATTCGATTTTTAGTACAAGATAGTCAAAAACCGTGCTGTAGTCCGCATCAGGAAACTCCTCCTGTGCCTGAGTGAGCAGCTCTTCTGCTGCGGCAAGGCTCTCCAAAACCGCGTTGTTGCGCGTTATTGCCTCTTGCAGCGCACGATAGCCACCACTTCTTGAAAGTTCGGCGGTTGCCCTGAGCTCTAAGTCAGCAGCCAGAATGATTGTCCAGGCTTCGCCAAAAAGAATTGCAGAATTCATTGCTGCTATGTCCATAGTGATGATGACCTCGCCGCTGGTGAGCATGTCGATTTTGTTGACCGCCGCATTGATGACGTGCTGAGCGAGCTCTTTGTCATCATCGGAGGTGAACAGCTTAATTGCGGTGCGGGCCTGGTCTTCTGCTGAACTGAGGGTCTCCAGCGTTGGTGGCACTCGCTCCAAAAGCACCCGGCGCTCACTCAGATTATCCTGGGTGACCTCCGTAGTAATGGCTGCGTCAAGTGACACCACAACCACGTCGCTCTCCTGAATCAGGGCAATAGCCTCATCCAAGAGCTCGTAGCCTAGGGTGCGGTTTTCTTCTCGTTGCTGAGCTTGCGATGCGAGGACAAAGTAGGTAACTGCTCCACTCACTATAATCACTGCCAAAATGATGGCTATGAGTATTGGCCAGCGCCGCCTGTTGGGAATGGTGATCTCTGGCGCTTCTACCTGGTCAAACATATCCTCGGCTTCATTGAAGTCTTGAAACAACTCTTGGTCTTCGTACTCTACGTATTCATCCTCAATGAGCGTTTCGAGAAACTCATCGCTGGAAGGAAAGGGCTCCGGAATCTTGGGGAGCAGGAAAGAGGGAGCTTCTTCTTCTGCTTCTTCTACTTCTTCCAAGTGGCGTGCGGATGGCTTGGGCAGTGAGAGCCTTCTTTTTCTTCTCTCAAAAGCTTGAGGCCTAGTGGCTCCTCTACGAGCCGGAAGCTCCTCGTTTAGGGGCTGAGCGGGAATCGCACTGAGTGGTGCGGTGATGTCAGCTTGTGTAGGCTCAGGGTCTACTGGTGGTTTATCGATGATTCGTTTTTCTGTCGCAGGCCTTGACCTTCTGGGCAGCACCTCTTCTTGCTGTTCGATTAGAGGCTCAATTACAGGCTCGATTACCGGTTCGATTACCGGTTCGATTACCGGTTCGATTACCGGTTCGATTACATAGCGCTTTGGTTTTTCTGCCGGCTTTTCTGTAACTCGTTGTTCCTCTGCAAACCTTGACCTTCTGGGTGCCACTTCTTCTTGCGGTACAACAACAGGTTCAATTACCGGCTTGGCCACCGGTTCAATTACCGGTTCAATTACCGGTTCAATTACCGGTTCAATTACCGGTTCAATAACTGGCTTGGCCACCGGTTCAATTACCGGCTCAATAATCGGTTCAATAACATAGCGCCTTGGCTTTTCTACCGGCTCCTCAATAACGGGCTCTTTTGCCTGGAGCTCCTTCTCTGCTCTGAGTTTCTCGGCAATCCTCTCGGCAATAGAAGGCTCGATTTTTGTCACTGGTTTTTTGGGAAGTTGTTTTTCTGCCGGAGGCTCCGAGCTTGCGGTGAGTTTGTCGATAACTCGTTCTGTGGCTGAAGGTTCTGACATTGCTGCGAGTTTGTCGATGGTTGTCTCAGCAGCAGGAGGTGTGGCTAATACCGAAGGAGCATCCGAAGCTGAAGGCTTTAGTGTTGCCAAAAGCTGCTCGGCTTTAATCTTATAACTGGGTGTCACCGTTTCTGTTGCCGGCTTTTCTGCCATTGGAGGTGCCGGAGGCGCTTCTTTCACAATCGGTGCAACCGGTATCTGAGGTATGGGGGGTCTTTGTTGCAGAGTTGTCTTAGGCGGCGCAGCGGGTTTTTTTGGAGTAAAGGGCTCGGGCTTTGTGGGAGGGGCTGGCTCTGGCTCCGGTCTGGGTTGTGTGCGTTTAGTGTCAGGAGGCTCAGGGGTCTCTTTTGGTGCCTCAGCAAAAAGATCCATGAGGCTGAGTTGATCAGTAAAAACCGGCGTTGTTTTTGCCTGCCTGGCAGGCTGCCTGGAATCCTGTTTGGCAGAAGATTCTTCTGATGAAGACGGCTTACTTACCGGCTCCGGCGTAAGAGAGTCGCCTTCGTCTGGCTCTTGTACGGAGCCGCTATAACCTGACGTGTGATTACTCATGCCAGTTCGGCCCAAACGGTATCAGCCAGGCTTTGAGCCACGTTGTCAGCAATATCTTTTTCTGCTGCCTCAACCATAACTCTTACCAGCGGCTCGGTGCCGGAGGCGCGTATCAACACACGCCCTCCTCCGCTTGACTGCAACTCTTCTTCTGCCCTTTCTATGGCCGCGGCAATGGCCGCATTCGTATTCAGCGACTCCCTGTTGGCAATCCTGACGTTGATGAGTGTTTGTGGGTATTTTTTCATGGCCTCATTGGCCAAAATGTCCAGAGACTTGCCGCTGCGCTGCAGAGCTGCCAGAAGCATCAATGCTGTGACCAGCCCATCGCCGGTGGTGTTGTGCTCAAGAAAGATCATATGGCCGCTTTGCTCGCCGCCTATGGTATAACCGCCCTCGCGCATGGTTGCCAGCACATTGACATCTCCAACAGGAGTTTGCAAAACCTGCAAGCCGGCCTGCTCCATCGCCTGAACAAAGCCTATGTTGCACATGACCGTGCTCACCACCGTGTTGCCGGGAATGCCGCGCGTTGCCAGGCGGTCCAAGGCGCAGATAGCCTCAATGTAGTCTCCGTCGATTTCCATGCCGGCGGCGCTTACCGCTATCACGCGGTCTGCGTCTCCGTCGTGGGCAATGCCTACGTCTGCGCCGCTGCTTTTGACCAAGTCAACCAGCTGGCTCAGATCTGTTGAGCCGGATCCCACGTTGATGACGGATCCGTCACCTGTGTCGTTGATGACAACTACCTCGGCATCCAGGTTGCGCAAGGTTGCAGGCGTTGAGTAGTGAGAGGCACCGTTGCCGCAATCCACGGCAACTGTGAAGCCTTTAAGCGAGAGTCCTTCTCCTCTAAAAGCTTTTACCGCATGACTCACGTAGCGTTCATGCGCATCAACAATCTGCACCGCCCTGCCAATGTCCGTGCCTGTTGGCAGGGGGCCAGAGGTTTCCTTGCTTTTGTTGTTGTCTTGCGCCACCACTGCTTGCAAGGCTGCCTCAAGCTGGTCTTCTAGCTCGGAGGTGAGCTTAAAGCCTTCTGCGTCAAAGATCTTGATTCCGTTGTATTCCGGAGGATTGTGCGAGGCAGAGATAACCACGCCCCCGTTTGCAGCTAGCTCTCGAGTGAGCAGGGCCACTGCCGGGGTGGGGATGACGCCTGCTAAAAGCGCCGTGCCACCGCGCGAGGTAATACCAGCCACCAGGGCTGATTCAAGCATATTGCCACTGACTCGTGTGTCTCGCCCTATAACAAGCTTGGGGCCAAGCAGCTGTACCGCTTGGGCTCCCAGAGCAAATGCCATCTCGCAGGTGAGGTCACGGTTTGCAACACCGCGCACGCCGTCGGTGCCAAAGAGTCGTTTTTTGGTATTCATGCGCATCATTTTACCATCATGGCCGTTCTTTGTGTTGAGAACCGCTGTTACTACTGTTGGCAAAGCTACAGTTTTAGTACGCGGTTTATTTCGCGTTTAATGCCGCCAAGGCCGGCGCGTGGCCGGAGTTGCCATATGGTTGCTTTGGGGAGGCAATTTAAGCTTGACTATTGTGATAATGCTGGCATAATGAACACACGTAGGTTGCCTACGGGGAATTGGCGGCACAGGGTACAACCGAGAGTACTTTAAGGGACAACACTTTAACTTGTTTTTGCAACGTGTCGTTTTGATTGCCATTTCGTGGGTTAGTTGATTGACGCTAATACTGATGGCCCCCCTCCATCAAAGCCTCTCATCATCTACGACCCTCTCAGAGGAGGGGAGGCTTTTGCATACCACCCCCAAGTTGCAAAGGCCTCCCTTTCATACATTTAAGGCTCAAGTATCATGACAGTGCAAAAACTCACATCACTCTTAGATAAGGTTGAAGAAAGCTTAGCAATTCTGGGGCTTGACGCGTTTCAAAGCCCCCGGGTGCTCATGGTAAGTGGTGGCTGTGACTCGGTAGCCCTTTTGCTTCTCATGCATGAACTTTGCCTCAAAGCTCAAGGGAGCACGGAGGGCCTGCTTGTTTTGCACCTCAATCATCAACTCAGGGGAGAAGAATCCCTGGCTGACGAGCTCTTTGTAGCCAAACTCTGCGAGCAGCTTGGCGTTGCCTGCAGAACAGAGCGCCGAGATGTTGCGGCTTATGCAAAGGAGGCCGGCCTGGGCATTGAGCAAGCTGGTCGTGCTCTGCGCTATGAGTTGGCAGAAGCCGCCCGGACATCTCTCGCACAAGGCTTCATCCTCACCGCACACACCGCAGACGACAGAGCCGAGACCTTGCTTCAGCGCCTGATAGTAGGCGGGGGCAGCAGCTCGCTGGCCTCTATCCCCAAACGCAACGGATACGTTGTGAGGCCGCTTTTGGATTGCACCAAACAGGAACTCCAAAGCTTTGTCACCCAAAAGAACCTGCCCATTAACGGCTGCCTCTGGCGCGAGGATGCCACGAATCGTGACACCCAACAGTCACGAGCTTTTGTACGCCACGAGCTTCTGCCTCTTTTGGCCGAGCGCAACCCTCGCATCATCGAAAGCCTCAATCGCACAGCCGAGATACTCACCTCAGAAAGCATCTGGCTTGACGAGCAGGCTCTAAAGCTGCTGCCACTCACCCAAGACTCTTTCAGTGCACCCCTGCCGCTACTGCGCCGCGCCATTTATCTGGCCTGCAATAAGGCCATCCAAGAATTAGCGCCCCAGGCTCGCATCACCTTTGAACAGGTTGAACTCATAGCCCGGCAAGGCAGCACCCCCGGCTTTGCCTGCCAAATCCCCGGCGGCATCGAAGTCCGCAACACAGGTGGGCAGCTCAGCTTTGTCAAAGCCAAGCCCCCCAAACACGACCCCCGAGCGTGACTGCCTCAAGGGGACGGGGAAGGTGACTCAGTGGGACCGAGGGACGGGCTTGGTGTGGTACAGGAGGGACGGGGTTGGTGTACCACTTTTTGCCGAGGCAAAAAGTGGTACACCAACCCCGTCCCTCCTGTACCACACCAAGCCCGTCCCTCCTGTACCACACCAAGCCCCGTCCCGCGGTCCCACTGAGTCACCTTCCTCGTCCCCATGTGTTCTCCTCAAAAACGGTTCTGTAACTATATTCGCTTCATACCCTGCCAAAATGCCCAATAACAGATACAATAAGCGCTTGAGCCTGTCGGCTCAAAATGACTTTTTATCGCTCAAAGAGAACTGAGGGAGCTACGGTAGCATGCAAGATCAAGAAGAGAGGGCCTTGCCCCCCGAGATTTGCAAGGTTATTTTTAACGAAGAGCAAATCCAGGAGGCTGTTGCGCGCATAGGCGAGCAGATAACCCGCGACTACGCCGGGCAGAAAGTTTTGCTCGTTACCGTGCTTAAGGGAGCGTTTATCTTTATGGCCGATTTGGTGCGCGCTATCAAGGGGCATGTAGAGATTGACTTTATGGCGGTGTCGAGCTACGGCAGCGGAGCAAAGAGCTCTGGCGTTGTGCGCATCATCAAGGATCTTAACGTTTCTGTTGAAGGGCGTCACATCATCATTGTTGAGGATATTTTGGACAGCGGGCTCACCCTTAAGTACCTGCTCAAGAATCTCAAGAGCCGCGGCCCCTTGTCAATAGAGGTTGCAACCCTGCTCTTCAAAGAAGGCAAGCAACAGACCAACGTCCACTGCAAGTACGTAGGCCTCATCTGCCCGGATGAGTTTGTCGTAGGATACGGGCTGGATTACGAGGAGAATTATCGTAATCTTTCTTACATTGGAGTGCTTGATCCTGAAGCCTATGAAGTTTTTTAGCGTGCAAAAGAGGCTGAATCTCTGCAGCAGCGCAGCTTTGAAGCAGAGAGAACAGCACCGTGTATTAACAGACAACGTGGGTATTACAAGAAAAGGACAGTGCGTGTGAAGAATCCAAAAGCCAGGACTTGGATAATATACGGAATTCTTGCAGCAATCCTGATATTCCTGATTGGCAGCCAGCTTAACAGCATGGGGCAAGAGGCCACGCAGCCTGACACGCTCACCACCAGTGAGTTTGTAGCTGCAGTTGAAGACAACCGGGTGACCGAAGTCACTTACAATGCAGCCAACGGTGCTCTCAGCGGCTATTATCTGGTTGAGGACGGCAGCGCAGAAGGTGAGACCCGTGCCTTTGTTGCCACCTTTGTGGGCGAGGACACCCTTAATGCCTTGATGAATTCTCATCCTCGGATTAATTACGACATTATCATCTCCGACCCAAATTTCTGGACCGGCATGCTCTGGTACATCATTCCGCTTGCCTTTATCATTATCATTTTCATTTTCATCTTTACCCAGTTCAATAACGCCAACAACCGACAGATGAACTTTGGTAAGAACAAGGGCAAAAAGGCCATTGAAGAGCGTCCTAAAACCCGGTTTTCTGATGTGGCCGGCATTGACGAGGCGGTAGAAGAGCTGCAGGAGATTAAGGAATTTCTCTCCACCCCGCAGCGTTTTCTTGAGCTGGGAGCAAAGATTCCCCGAGGTGTTTTGCTCGTGGGGCCTCCGGGAACCGGCAAAACGCTGCTTGCGCGTGCCGTAGCCGGTGAGGCGGGTGCGCCATTTTTCTCGATATCCGGCTCGGACTTTGTGGAGATGTTTGTGGGCGTGGGCGCCTCGCGCGTGAGGGATCTGTTTGAGAAGGCCAAGGAGGTTTCTCCTTCTATCATCTTCATCGACGAGATTGATGCCGTGGGCCGCCAGAGAGGCGCGGGTCTGGGAGGCGGACATGACGAGCGCGAGCAAACGCTCAACCAGCTGCTGGTAGAGATGGACGGCTTTGAGGAGAATTCCTCGGTCATCTTGATTGCGGCAACCAACCGCGTGGACATCCTTGACCCAGCGCTCTTGCGCCCCGGGCGCTTTGACCGTCAGATTGTGGTGGACAGACCCGACCTCAAAGGCCGCGAGCAGATTCTGCGCGTACACGGACAAGGCAAGCCGCTGGCACACAGCGTTGACCTGGAAGCCCTTGCCAAGCTGACCCCCGGCTTTACCGGTGCAGACCTGGCAAACCTGATGAACGAGGCTGCCCTGCTCACCGCGCGCAAGAACAAAAAGCTCATCACCATGACCGAGCTCTCCGAGGCTATGGAGCGCGAGATTGCCGGCCCTGAGCGCAAAGGTCGCATTATCACCGACAGAGAAAAGCGCATCATTGCCTATCACGAAAGTGGCCACGCCCTGGTGGGGCATGTGCTGGAGAACTCGGATCCGGTGCATAAGATTTCTATCATCAGCCGCGGGCATGCCCTGGGCTACACGCTCTCGCTTCCCGGCGAGGACCGCTTTTTGAATTCGCGCGAAGAGATGTATGACGACCTAGCCGTCTTCCTTGGCGGGCGGGTAGCCGAAGAGCTCTTCTGTAACGACATCACCACCGGCGCCTCCAACGACTTGGAGCGTGCCACCAAGATGGCTCGCCAGATGGTCACCCGCTACGGCATGACCGACGAGCTGGGCACCCAGGTATACGGCCAAGCCAATCATGAGGTTTTCTTGGGCCGTGACTATGGTGCTACGCCTGACTACTCCAACGAAACTGCCCGCAGGATTGATGAAGAGGTTGCCAAGATCATGCGCAAGGCTCATGAGCGGGCAAACGCTGTGCTCGATGAGCGCCGAGATCAGATGGAGCTCATGACCAAGGTCTTGCTTGAGCGCGAGACGGTAGAGGGCGAGGCTCTTGAGGCCCTGTTGAATAACAAGTGGGATGAATACCTTGAAAACGAAGAGGAAATTCTGGCACGCAAGGCCGAGGCGCTGCGCAAGCAGGAAGAAGAAGACGAGCGCAAGCGAGCCGAGGCAGCAGCACTTGCCAAGGCACAAGCCGAGGCAGAAGCCGCACAGGGAGCGCCTGGCTCCGGTGTTGGTGCTGGTGCTGGCTCCGGCTCTGGCAGCAGAGTTGGCCCCGATGGGCTGGCCGTAAACCAAGACGGCAAGCGCTATACCCTCGAAGATGTTTTTGCCGGGCGCGTGCGCCTCGAAGACCTGATGGGCGCGCAGAAGCCCCCGTCTTCCGGTGAACCACCTTCGGCTGAGCCACCTTCGGCTGAGCCGCCAGCAGACCCCTTCTCTGTTGAGCCTTCTTCTAGCGGAGAGGCGCCTGCTGCTCTTGATGAGAAAGAGGCTTCCTCGGAGCCTTCCGCAGAAAAAATCTCCCCTGCTGAGCCTGCCTCAGCAGCTTCTCTCCCAGAGCAGCCTTCAGGAGACCCCGCTAGAGATGTGCCTCTTGAAGATAAACCTAAGCCCAAAAAACAATGCTCCAAAACTAAAACTTCAACTCCAGAGGATTCAGATGATTGATACCGCCAAGATTGAAGAGGGCGTTAGCCTGATCCTTGAAGGCATAGGAGAAGACCCCACGCGAGACGGACTGCAGCTCACGCCCGAGCGAGTGGCTCGCATGTATGCCGAGGTGCTCCAGGGTGTGGACCAAGATGCTAAGGAGTTCTTTGCCACAACCTTTGAAGAGGGCCACCGAGAGCTGGTGCTGGTTAAGGATATCCCCTTTTATTCGCTCTGCGAACACCACCTTGTTCCCTTTTTTGGCCTTGCCCACGTGGCCTATGTGCCCGGCACTGCCGGCAAGATCTGTGGGCTTTCAAAGCTGGCACGCACCGTTGATGTCTTTGCGAGGCGCCTGCAGGTGCAAGAACGCCTCACCGGCCAAATAGCCAACACCTTGGTTGAGTGCCTGGAGCCTAACGGTGTCATAGTGGTAATTGAGGCCGAGCATCTCTGCATGAGCATGCGCGGAGTTAAAAAGCCTGGCTCAAAAACCATAACCTCAGCGGTTAGAGGCTCCTTTGAGACCTCTGAAAAAGTCCGCGCCGAGGCCCTGAGCCTCATATTTGCAAAATAGCAGCTCACCGGGATTTTGAATGGAGCGTTAAAAATGGAGCAGAGTGCTTTGCATACCTGGCGCTGTGGCTCTTTTTGCTTTGAGCAAAGGCGGCCGTTGGTTATGGGTGTTTTGAATGTTACCCCGGACTCCTTTAGCGATGGAGGCCAGTTTTCCAAGGCCACCGCTGCTCTCGATCATGCCTCTAGCATGCTGGAGGCAGGTGCAGACATCATCGAGGTGGGCGGCGAATCAACCCGGCCGGGCTCTCAGGAGATTGCCCCTGACGAGGAGCTGGCGCGCATCTTGCCTGTGGTAGAGACCTTGGTGATGCAGGGTGTTTGTGTTGCCGTTGACTCTCGGCGCCCCCAGGTAATCAAAGCTTGCTTGGAGCACGGTGCTTCGATAATCAACGATATCTCCGGGTTTACCAATCCCGCTATGCTGGAGCTGGCTGCCCAGAGCAAGGCAGGCTGCGTGGTTATGCACATGCAGGGACAGCCTCAGACTATGCAGGATAATCCCCAGTATGACAACGTGGTTTTAGAGATAGGCGAGTTTTTGCTCACGCAGGCTCATCTGCTGGTTGACAGCGGCGTTGAAGCTGCGCGCATTTGCATTGATCCCGGGCCCGGCTTTGGCAAGAACTACAGCCAGAATCTGGAGCTCCTGCAAAACACGGCTTATTTTGCCAACCTCGGCTCCCCTCCTTTTTTACTTATGTCTGCCTGGTCGCGCAAGCGATTCATCGGTGAAATTACCGGCGAAGAGGTCCCCTCAAAACGAGTTGCCGGCTCGGTTGCCGCGGCGCTCTACACTGCTGAGCGGGGCGCCGGTGTTTTGCGCGTTCACGATGTTGAGGCTGTTGTTCAGGCGCTCAAGGTCTGGGATGCTTTGCGATGAGCAGTCGGCAGGTTATTATTGCGCTGGGTTCAAATCTAGGCGAGAGTGCTCTCACGCTCTCTGCTGCTGCAGAACGTATTTCTGCTTTACCAGATACCAAACTGCTTGCCCTAAGCAGCATCTACAACTCAAAGCCGGCTGAAGTTCTCAACCAGCCCAATTTCACAAATGCCGTTTTGCTGGCTGAAACTGCCCTGGAGCCCTGGGATCTCCTGCGTGCTTTGCAGGGTATCGAAGCAGAGTTTGGCCGCATGCGCGAGGGAGAGACTTATGTGCCCTACGGGCCACGCACCCTCGACCTAGACATCATCGACATTGAAGGCGTTGTTATGAATGACCCCGAACTTACCCTGCCTCACCCCAAGGCCCTTCTGAGAGACTTTGTGGTCACACCCCTGTTAGAGATAAGCCCCAACCACGTCCTGGCCAATCAAAAAGTGGTAACCACCGCTTTGGTAGATTGCGGGGACATCGTGACTCATGGGGACGGGGAAAGTGACTCACTTTCGCAGAAAGTGAGTCACTTTCCCCGTCCCCATGAGTCACCCCGTCCCCATGAGTCACCAAACCGCAAAGGTAGCCTATCTGTGTGTGCCACGCCTATCGGCAACCTTGGCGATATTACCCTGCGCGTCTTGGAAACGCTGCGTGCTGCTGGCATCATTTATTGTGAGGACACGCGGGTGACCCAAAAGCTCACTGCGCGCTACAATATTGACACTCCGCTGAGGCGCGCAGACGCCCACAAGCTGCCTGAACTCCTCCCCACAATTCTTGCCCAGCTTGAAGAAGGGCTACACCTTGCCTATGTGAGCGACGCAGGCATGCCCGGCATTTCTGACCCCGGCGGCCTTTTGGTTGCCGCGGTGCGTGAGGCCGGGTTTGCAGTTGAGGTGCTTCCCGGAGCGAGCGCTCTCACAACGGCTCTGGCAGCCAGTGGCATCAAAGCGCAAAATCACTACTTTGGAGCTTATTTTCCTCGCAAGGCCGGCGCTGGCAGACGCTTGCTTGAAAGCCTTGCGAGCCTTGAAAACACCGTGCTCGTTTTTTACGAATCGGTACATCGCACAGCAAAAACCCTGAACCTGATAGCCGAGGTGCTCCCCACAAGCCACGTGGTAATGGCACGCGAACTCACCAAGCTACACGAGGAACTCCTCTCCGGAATAGCCCCGGACGTTGCCGCCGAAATCACCAAGCGCATTGACGCAGGCCAAAAGCTCAAAGGCGAAGTGGTTTTACTCATTGCTCCCTAGCATCGGACTCACCGGGGACGGGGAAAGTGACTCACTGGGTGGAACAGGGGGACGGGGTTAGTGTTCCAATTTGACCTTGGTCAAATTGGAACACTAACCCCGTCCCCCTGTTCCACCCAGTGAGTCACTTTCCCCGTCCCCGGTGAGTCCGATGCTAGGGAGCAATGAGTAAAACCACTTCGCCTTTGAGCTTTTG
>WRBR01000013.1 GCA_009784425.1 Coriobacteriia bacterium
CCGAAAGGCTGCTGATATGCCGGCCCGGGTGGCGAGTAAGTCTGCCCGGGTGGCGGATTGGTTGGCAGGGGCTGTCCGAAAGACTGGGAGTATGCTGGTTCTGGTGGCGGATAAGCCGGCCCCTGCGGCGGATAAACCGGCAAGGGCTGCTGATATGCCTGCCCTGGCGGCGGATAAACCGGCGAGGGCTCTCCAGCTGGTTCTGCAGGCTGACCTGGTTGCCCAGGTGTTGAATCATTCCAAGAGGTGGGTATCGTCATGAGAAAATCACCCTTTCATGTACGATTATTGGTAGCAGTATTTTGCCAATGATAACACTTACCTAGATAACATCCATCAGCGTTTGATTATTCCGAAGCCAGCTGCGTGCCTCTTTGTAATGGGGCATCTGTGTGGCTACGTATTCCCAGAACTGAGGGCTGTGGTTTTTGAATGCTACGTGGCAAAGCTCGTGGACCACCACGTAGTCAATCACCCACCGGGGACACATCACCAGTCTCCATGAAAAGTTGAGCGTGTTCTTTGCGCTGCATGAGCCCCAGCGCCGCCTGGCACTGGTAATCTTGACTGTTGAGTGACTAACGCCCATGAGCTTGGCATAGTATGCCACCCGCTCTTTAATGACCTTTTTGCTGATGAATCGCATCCACCCGGCAAAACCCTCAAGGGTCATGCTTAGAGGCACCAGTATGTGTTCATCCACAACGGTGACCCTAGTCACATCACCTCGATTAACAACATGCGGCTCGCCAAACAAGAGAATGCTCTCGCCATCTACAAGCTCAAATACCTTGAACCGAGCGGCCTCTTCTGCAATCCTCCTTTGCCTGGCGGCTATCCACTGAGCCTTCTTTTCAATGAAAGCCTCAATGTCCCTCTCCGCCAACTTGAGCGGCGCCCTAACAACAAGCTGCCCCTCACCGTCAACGCAAAGCGCCAGCGTCTTACGTTTAGAGCGTATCAATGTATAGGGCTTCATTCGATATACAGCCTTATTCTCCTGCTTGTCTCTCTCAAGCAACAATGCCACACTGGGGCATCCCAAAGGATGCCCCTAGCGGGTCATATCTTCTGACCCCGTTTATACTTTCTAGTCTTTCCAGTTCCACCAGTTGGTTTTGCCTGGAGGTAGAGCGCCATCGTGGTCAGCATAGTGAACAGCCAGGCGATAGGCATAGAGCGCGCAGCGGTCAACCTCGCTATTCTGGGCAGCGCAGTCCCGAAGGTATATCTCCTGCGGGTCTTTCCCTTTGAGAGACTCGATGGTAGAGAAGCCAGCTTTGATAAGGTGCTCTGCCATGTTTGTACCAATTCCTGGTATCTGCTCAAGTTCTGATGCCATCTTCTCTCCTGGTTGTTTGTTTGCCGATGCGCCCTTCATTGGAGCGCCCTCTCGAACTTCTCGTACTGAGTTGACAGAGGGATGAACCTGACAGGGGAACGTAAAAGGTGTCAGGTTGCATGGTATCTGGTGGAGCTGAGGGGGGTCGAACCCCTGGCCTCGTGATTGCGAACCACGCGCTCTCCCAACTGAGCTACAGCCCCACTACCACATACGTGCGTGCTCTTCTATTCTACCGCAATTATTCTCAATCTCCACTGATGTTTGGAGGGATTAGTGCGCAAACTGGCTAAACTGCACCACACAGTAGCGCTACAGCTGCGATACAGTCCGGCATCAAACACATGACAAAATGACCACCTTAGTGGTATCATTTTCCATTACCAATAGAATAGGGGATGATTGAAATAATGGTTCTGAGAACTGTTAATTGAATAGAAATGGTGCACATGGACGTAATTAACAGCAGGCGCCTGGTACTTAGTGGCCTGACTCGTGTTTTACTTACCGCTCTTTTAGTAGCGAGTACTTTTTTGATGGCAGCTCTTTGGGTGGCTCCTAATCAAGCGCTAGCCGTAACCTCTGCAGAAAAGCAAGCCGAAGTTGATGAGGCTTTCCGTCGCCTTGATGCCTTGCAAACAGAAATCAACCAGCTCACCATAGACTTAGAAAATGCGATGATTGCCCATGCCCTTGCTGAGGCAAAGATGTTTGATGCCCAAGCCCGCGAAACTGCTGCAAAAGAGCGCATAGCAGAGCTGCAAGAACAGCTCGGTGAGAGAGCCACCAGTATGTATCGCAATGGGAACGGCTCTTACCTTGATGTTTTGTTTGGTGCCAAGTCATTTAACGATTTCATCAACGTCATGGACATGATTAACCGTGTCAATGAGCAAGACGCTCGCCTGGTCTTAGAGACCAAGGAAGTAAAGGCTGAGGCTGAGGCTGCCCGCATCGAGTACACCGAGCAAGAGCGCATCACGCGCGAGACGCAAGATGAAATCACTCAAATCAGACTCGATACCATAGCAGCGGGAGAAGCCTTAATGGCTGAGATTGTTCTTCTTGAGAAGGAAGCTGCCGAGCTCTTGGCCCAAGAAGAAGCTGCTGCTGAGGCAGCAAGACAGGCTGCTGCTACCTATGCTACCGGTCCCGCGGGTCCCGTAACCGAAGAGCAGCTGGCACGTCTCTATGCTCTGGGTATTCAATATCCCTTCTTTACCCCTATGCCAATCTCAAGTCATTTTGGCCCCCGAAGCTTTGATGGCTTTCATTACGGTACAGATTTTGCCTGCCCCACGGGAACACCGATTTTGGCGGTAGCTGGCGGAACCGTAGTAGCTGCCGGAACAGGCGGCGCTATGGGTGTGTACGTTATCATCGCTCATGGCAATGGAATACGCTCCATCTACATGCATAACTCAGCCCTCGCTGTGACCCCCGGGCAACCGGTGAACGCTGGCGACGTAATCTGCCTTTCTGGCTCAACCGGAAACTCCACCGGGCCTCACTTGCATCTACAGATAGAAGTGGATTTGACTCCAGTCAACCCCATGCTCTTCCTCATATAAATCTCATTTGTTTACTCATTGCATCCGCAATAAAACAAAGGGACAGGTCCGAGGCCTGTCCCTTTGTTTTATTGCGGATGTGGAGATATTGTGAAATATGGTTGCTGGTCATCTAAACGCGATAGACTACGTAGCAATAAGCGAAAATCTTTCACTTGATAGAGGGTAAAAAAGCGCCAGTGGGGGGCCTGGTAGCTTCTTTAGGGGATAAGAAGGTTTGAGGAATGATTATGAATAGGGTAATGAGTAATTCTAGGGGTAATTCAAAGAGTTCAAAGCGCAGCACCGGGGACTTTGTACGCAAGTCCTTCATCATGCTGATTGCGGCCTTGCTGGTTTTTGCGCTGGTTCCGGCAATAGCGCTTGGGGTTGGAGAAGAGCTTGAGGTAGATCCTGAGATTGTTGAAACCGAACAGGTGGTCATACCGGATGAACCGAGCCCGGGGAGCATTTTGCCTGTGCCTTCCCTGAGCCTTATGTCCAGCAGCCTGAGCCCAATGAATTCTGTGCCCACTTTCAGAGTATCCTACGTGAGCAATGGCCAAACGAGCGGCACAGCTCCTGTGGATACCACCGCCTACACGCTTGCGCAGGCAGTAACTGTTCAAGACCAGGGCAGTCTCCTTAAAACCGGCTATGACTTTGAAGGCTGGGAAATCAAAACCAAGACAGTAACCGGCTCTGTGTTTCCGGTGGTCTACAATGACCTGGGGCTTGGAGCGTCCTTTTTGAATAAGCACGCCATCTTCGTTGAGCTGCGACCCGTTTTTGGAAACCATGCACACCAAGACCTCACAACCATAGTGGTTCCCCTTAATTCGCCCGGACTGGGAACATTTACGCTGTATGACGTTCCCTGTGGTGACTATATCCTTTGCATCACTCGTCCCGGTTATCTGGTGAGGGCTCTGCCTGTCACCATCAGTGCCGCCAGCGCTGACCCGGTGGTACTTGCTCCTCCTGGTGCCGCTGATAACGGGATTTTTAATCTCTGGTGGGGAGACAGCAACGGCGATATGAGAGTCGACGGTCTTGATTTTATGATGATTATGGATCTGATTCAGTATGGGGTAAATGCCCTAGATCCCCGATACAATCCGGCCTGCGATCTCAACGCAGATGGAGCAATAGACGGGCTAGACTTAATGTTGGCGATAGAGAGAATAAACTATCATGTTGGCAATTACGCTGGCGCCGAGTATATAAATTTTTTTGCGGGTGATTTGGGAGTCAGGTCTCCTGCACCAGTGAGTGGTCTTCTACCTGCCGGCAGCTCCTTCCCTATTTTTGCCAATAACCTTACGCTCTATGCAAAGTGGACGCTTACTCAAAACCCCATCAATTTCAAAGGTTTGGAGGGATCAAGTTTTGACCCTGATAATCCTAATCCTGCCTCTTTTACCATAGAGGATAGCTTTCCCATTAGCATTGCTGAGCCAACCAAGGATGGTTATATCTTCACCGGCTGGACAGTGCGCTTTGCAGATCCCAGCATGCCCAACATCACAACGCCCACCACGTCATTCAGCATACCGGCTGGGGTAGTGGGCTCTGTTACACTCAAGGCAAACTGGACACCGGTTGTTGTGGATGTTTTTCATACCGTGACGTATCACGCCAATGGGGGAAGCGGTGCGCCAATTGATGCCAACAGCCCCTATCTCTCCGGCAGCACGGTGACGGTGCTTGCGCAGGGCTTTACCTCGAGGCAAGGCTTTGACTTTCTCGGATGGTCAACCAATCCGTCTGCAATTTTTGCCCAGTACACAGAAGGCTCCACCTTTGTAATCACGGAGAACACCACGCTCTTTGCGGTGTGGAGCCCTGAGTTTGTTCCACCCATGCCTCCTACGCCACCGACTCCGCCTACGCCACCCACTCCGCCGACTCCGCCGACTCCGCCGGTGCCACCTACGCCTGATCCAACACCAACGCCCGAGCCTACGCCACCGACACCGCCCGTACCTCCCGTTACACCTACGGCGCCTACGGCTCCCCTCTCCACCTTCAATATCACCTACGTAGGCAATGGCAACACAGCCGGCTCGGTGCCCGTTGATACCACTGAGTTCAGCCCCGGAGACACGGCAACCGTACAAGCTCCCGGCAGCCTAGCTCGCACGGGTTATATCTTCATTGGATGGGCGCGCAGTGCCGATGCTGACACAGCGGTTTACGCTCCCGGAGACAGCCTCGTTGTTGGAGATGACGTGAGGCTCTATGCCGTTTGGCAGGCACAGACAGTCATCGCTACGCCTGTCACGCCAGAAGATGATCTGAGTGCTGCGGTAATATCTCCTGCTCTCATTGTTGGCCCCAGTGTGTTTGCGCCTACAACCGAGCAAATCGAGGCAGCTCTAGTAGCGCAAGCACAAGGCATAACGGTGCTCGACATACTCGGCGTGCCGGTGCCGCTTACCGCGCCTGAAGGCATCGCAGGCTTTTGGTCGCTCTTTAGTCTCATTGCGGTGATACTGTGTGCTTTGCTGCTGCTTGTGGCTTCTGTTCGTGTTCTTCACGCTCGTGAGCGCAAAGACAAAGTCGATGACTCAGAATACAAAGAGGCACCCTTCCGCAGGATGCCGGTCTACCTTGTATCAATGGTGGTAGTTGCCCTGGCAGCAGTGCTCTTCATGCTCACCCAAAACATGTCCATGCCAATTGTGATGTTTGACCTGTGGTCAATCGCCTTTGTCGCAGCCATCGTTACCACAATCATCACAACGGTGCTCTGCGTAGGCAGGCATGCCGGAGAGCAGGCATCAAGTGACACCGATGAAATCGAGGGCGCAGCCGTTTTGATCTTTAATCAGCAGTAAGCCTAGAGCGGCCCAATGTTCTCCAAAGGCCAAAACACCATGATAGCGCGGCCGTATATTGAGGTCTCGGTGATAGAGCCAAAGTAGCGGCTGTCAGCTGAATTCTCGCGATTATCACCCATCACCCAGATATGGCCCTCGGGCACCGTGAAGGGATAGTCGATAATGGTGTTCTCAAAATGCTGATCAAGCGGATAGGTCATAGCGCCGTTGACATAGGGTTCGTAAAGCGGCACTCCGTCCACTAATACGTGTCCGTTGTTAAAGTCCACCACCTGCCCGCCCGTGGCGATGACCCGCTTTACCAGCACGCGTCCCGGCACAACCTTGTCAGCAAAAACGACGATGTCGCCTCGCTCTACGGCATTAAAATTGAGACTGACTTTTTCTGCCAGAAGCTTGTCGTCAATCATGATGGTGGTTTCCATTGACCCGGTGGGAACCTCAAAGGGCTCCACAACAAAGGTTCTGAGAAGCCACGTGAGCCCTACCGCAAGGGCAAACGCAATTGCAAGCTCCAAGATGGTGCGCAAGACTTTTGAGGTCTTATTGCCCTTCTCGGGCTGCTCCTCACTTTCGAGGTCAGCTTGATCTTCTGCGGTGTACTCTGCCATAGTTAGCTCAACTTAAGGTAGACCGTTCTCTGCAAGGGCAGTTTGTCCGGGGAGTCTTCTACTCCGCTTGCTCCATAATCAAAAGTAAAGGTAATCTCAAAATCCTTTGGCGCTACCTCGGACACAAGGCTGCCTGCCCAAGTTGTGGTTTCTTTCTTAATCTTCAAGAAATTGGCATCTTTATCGACAAACTCGGTGTACTCTGCACTGCTTGGAGCAGTATACGTTATGTCCGGCATAATAAGAACCCCTGCCTGAGTCAACACCCTGACAAACGATTCGTTGGTTGCTACCAGGTCGGCAAAGCTCGTAAACGGAAAGTCGAGAAGATCCATAGAGCTGACAAAGTACACTTCAATAACCGTGCCCTGCTCGCCCAGGCTGAGGTAAATCTTTTGCGTTAGGCGCAGGCTCGAGACATCAGCTTGCTCTTGTGGCGTGTAGCTGATAGTGATGATTTGTTTTGTGGCCGAGCTGGCCTGTGAATCCTCGTCGTCTGGATCGCCACCAACGCTGGCATCTACCTTGGTGATGCTGTAGTCCGCGCCCAACAAGGTAAGTACCTCATCGGCCGTTCTTCCAAACATCTGCGTAAGGTTGGGCACCTCCATAGCCTCAACAACGCCTCTGTCGTCAAAGGCATCTCCCTCATTTGCTATGCCGCCCGGGTCATAGGTATGAACAGGCTCAGTCTGGATAAAGTTGAGGTAGTAATACACGCCTGCCGCTGTTCCTCCTACAAGCACAATAAGGAGGAGGATGATTGCGGTTATCAGGGCGCGTCTTGTACGTCTTGCTTTTTTGAGCTTTGCCTTTGAAATAGGCTTAAAATTGCGGTGGAAAACGGCAGCGCTTGCTTCCGTTGGGGCTGCCGGCTGCTCAGCCTCCAAAGAGGCGCCGTTTTGCGGCTCGCTGTTTGATTCTTCAGGCTCAAAGGCTTCTTCGTCTTGTTGACCAGCGCCGGCCTCAAAAGAGTCTTCATTTTCTTGTAATTGGTCTTCGTTCACGTTATTCTCCGTTGTTTTACTATCATCAGGCCGGCATGATAGGCACCGGCTTTGCGTGATATGTTGTTAGACCATGCGGGCGTTTAGCTCGCCGGCCAGTTCTTCCGGGCTTATTCCACAGCGCTCAAGCACCACAAGCAGGTGATAGAGCAGGTCCGCTGCCTCGTAGCGGATATGATTGTGGTTGCTGTCTTTTACCGCCATCACCAGCTCGATTGATTCTTCACCGAGCTTTTTGAGGAGCTGGTCGAGCTCTCCCTGTAAAAGCCGAGCGGTATACGACTCGGTGGGGTCAGCGCTCGCCCGCTCATGAATTATCTGGGCGAGCGTTTGGAGCGTTTGGGCCAGATTGCCGGGGGTGACATTTGCGGTGACTTCACCCATCCCTGCGCTCCGTTATCTCCGGGCATTGCCCGGTTGCAGGAATTTGGATTGCTGGCTTCTTCTGTGATTTGATTAGATACCGCAAGAGTTTCCTTTGCATTACAGCTGCCGATAAAAACAACTGCGTTCGCCGGTATGACACGCAACACCGGGGCTGTCTACTTGGACGAGCAGACAATCCTGATCGCAGTCATAGTATATCGCTTTCACGCTTTGAAAGTTGCCGCTTGTTGCCCCTTTGTTCCATAGTTCCTTTCGGCTTCTGCTCCAAAACCAGGTGGTTTTGCTGCTCAAAGTGAGCTCAACAGACTCAGCGTTCATCCAGGCAAGCATGAGCACCTCCTTGGTGTCAAATTGCTGTACGATGGCCGGGATAAGCCCGTTGCTGTCAAATACGAGGTTTTCTGTGTTCATGGTGCTCCTTAGTTCAATTTTACGGGAATGCCCTGGCTTGCGAGGTATTCCTTGACTTCTCTGATTCTGAATTCGCCAAAGTGAAAGACACTGGCTGCCAGCACTGCGCTGGCCTCGCCCTCAAGGATGCCCTCTGCAAAGTGCTCCAGTTTGCCAACGCCTCCGCTTGCCGTGACGGGAATGTCTACGGCGCGGGCCACCGCGCGGGTCATGGCGAGGTCAAAGCCGTCTTTGGAGCCGTCTCTGTCAAGGGAGGTGAGCAGTATCTCGCCGGCACCGCGTTTTGCCGCCTCTTCTGCCCAGGCTACTACGTCTATGCCGGTATCTTCTCGGCCACCTTTGATGAGGACTGTCCATTTGTCCAGGCCAGGTGCTGCCTGTTTGCCGTCGATGGCGCAGATGATTGCCTCGGAGCCAAACTCCTTGGCCAGCTGAGTGAGCAGCTCGGGGTTCTTCACGGCGGCGGAGTTGACCGAGATCTTGTTGGCGCCCGCCTCAATCATGGCGCGTGCGCCTGCGAGGTCTCTAAAGCCTCCGCCAACTATGTAGGGAATTTGCAGTTTGTTTGCGGCTCGCGCGGCCAGCTCTATGGTGGTGTCGCGGCCTTCGTGCGTGGCGTTGATGTCTAGGAAAACTACCTCGTCTGCGCCTTCTTCCTCATAGACGGCTGCCATCTCCACGGGGTCGCCCACATCTCTTAGATTGACAAAGTTGATACCTTTGACGACTCTTCCGTTCTTGACATCCAGGCAGGGTATTACCTTTTTGTAGTTCATGACTCTCCTCTTAACGATAACTGTTGAGCACGGCCAAAGCCTGGGCAACGGTAAATGACTGTTCGTAGATGGCCCTGCCCACGATGATTGCCTCTATGACCTCTGTGCCGAGCTCTGCGAGGGCATGAATATCCTCAAGGGTAGAGATGCCGCCGGAGGCTGTGACCGCAAAGCCGGCGGAGGCGGCAATGCTTTTATATGCCTCGGCGTCAATGCCGGTTTGCATGCCGTCTCGATTGATGTCGGTGTAGACCAGGTGTCGGTAGCCTTTGTTCTTGAGGCTCAACACAAGTTGCTCGGCACTTTGCCCCGAGCCTTCTTGCCAGCCTTGAACCGCTACCTCGCCATTTAAGGCATCCACGCCCGCGCAGAGCAAATCGCCGTAGCGCTCTACGGCCGCGGCGGCAAGCTCAGGGTTTTGAGCAAGGCTGGTACCCAGCACGATTCTGCTCGCGCCTGCCTCGGCGAGCTGCTCAATGGTGGCGAGGCTGCGCACTCCCCCACCCACCTCAACCTTGAGGCCGGTGTCTTTGACGATAGTTGCTATGGTGCTGAGTTGCGTGGGAACGCCGCTGCGCGCACCCTCCAGGTCAACGATATGCACCCAGGTTGCACCTTCGCCTGCAAATATTTGAGCCTGCTCAAGTGGGTTGTCGTGGTAGACGGTAACAGCATCATACTTACCCTGCTTAAGCCTAACAACCTTGTTATCTAATATGTCTATCGCCGGAAATAACTCCATCTCTTCTCTCTTCTCTCTTCCCTCTTCTCTCTTAACTCTTAACTCTTAACTCTCCTAAAGGCTTCCTTTAGTTGAGGGCACGCTGTGCAAAGCGCGTTGGTCGAGCGCTACGGCCTCGGCCAGGGCGCGGGCGGTGGCTTTTGCTGCGGCCTCAATTATGTGGTGGGCGTTGTCTCCTGCCAGCTTGCGTACGTGCAGGGTGAGCCCCGCGCCCGTTGCAAAAGCAATGAGAAACTCCTTGAACAGCGAGCTGTCAAAGTTGCCGATGAACTCTATGGGCACCGGGGCATCCCAGTGCAGCTGTCCGCGGCCGGAAATGTCCACGGCTGCCAGCACCAAAGACTCATCCATAGGGACGACGGCCTGCCCAAAGCGGGTGATGCCGCGTTTGTCTCCCAGGGCCTCCTCAAAGGCCTTGCCGAGCACTATGCCTACGTCTTCTACGGTGTGATGCGCGTCTACTTCCAGATCGCCGGTTGCCTTGATGTTGAGATCAAAGCGTCCGTGCTTGCTGATGGCGTGGAGCATGTGATCAAAGAACGGCACCCCGGTTTCAATGTTTTGCTTGCCGCTTCCGTCCAGGTTCAAACTCAGCGTTATGCTGGTTTCGCTGGTGGAGCGTTCTATTGTTGCGGTTCTTGGGGCTGGTATCATGGTGTCCCTTTCTTGGTGCTCTGGATCCTTCGGCTGCGCGCTGCGCGCTTCGCTCAGGATGACAGGCATGCATCAACTCTTATCTCTTATCTCTTATCTCTTAACTCTTAACTCTTTACTCAGTGCCTGGATAAACTCGTCATTTTCTTCTGGGGTTCCTATGCTGACTCGAAGGCAATCTGCCAGTCTGGGCAAGGCTGAGAGATCTCTGACGAGTATGCTGTATTCGTCGTAGAGGCGCTGCCAGATCGTTTGGGCATTAGGCACTCTGACAAGAAAGAAGTTGGCCTCGCTTTTAGTCAAAGGCAAGCCAAGGCCTTCTGGGCCCAGCAAGCGAGTCAGGCGCTCCCTTTCAGCAACAATGCTCTTTACCTGCTGTTGCACCTCAGCATCTTCGGCAAGAGCAGCGAGTGCAGCGAGTGCTGAGAGGCTGTCCACCGAATAGGGCTGGCGCACCTTGCAGAGCTCGTCGGTTATCTCTCTGCCAGCTGCCACGTAAGCAATACGCAGGCCAGCTAAGCCATATGCCTTGGAGAAGGTGCGCAAGATAGCCAGGTTGGCGTGATCCTTGAGCAGCGCGGTGGCATCATAGCGGGGGTCTGCAAACTCAATATAGGCCTGATCTATAAGCACCACGGCATCGGTAGCAGCCAAAAGCTCGCTGATGAACTCCAGCGAAAGACAGTCGCCGGTTGGATTATTGGGCGAGGTCAGCATGACAATGTCATTATTCCCGGAGCTCACGCATTCCAGGATTGCCGCTTCATCAATGCTGAAGTCCAGCGCACCCTCAGAGTCCACCGTTGCAGCGCGGGGTACCTCTATCAGCGTAGTGTAAGAGAGCAGGGCGTCAGTTTGATAGGCCGAAAAGGTCGGCGGCGCAATGAGCAGGCTCCTGCCCCTGCCGCCATAGGCCAGGCAGAGGTTGAAGAGCAGCTCGTCGCCGCCATTGCCTACTACGATATTGTCAGGGGCCAAGCCCAGTTTATCGGCCACCGCCTTGCGCAGCTCCTTGGCCAGCGGGTCGGGATAGCGGTGCATGGGCTCGTCAGCTAACATGCGCAAAAATTCTGCGCGCGCCTTCTCGGACATGCCGTAAGGGCTCTCGTTTGCGTTGAGATACACGCGCGCCGGCAGGTATTTTGGATCGTACGGTTGCAGATCCTTAAGGTGCGCTGCAGCCGGGCGAACAGTTTTCATCTCAATCATTCCTCCCCTTCTTCTTCAAAGAGTTCAAATCGTGCCCTCACCGATTTGCCGTGAGCCCAAAGCCCCTCGGCTGCGGCCAAAACGAGGATGGTTTCCTCATCTTGTTTAAGGGCCGAATAAGAGTACGAGATGATGTTTGAGAACTTGGTGAAATCATCCACGCAAAGCGGGCTTGAAAACCGCGCTGTTCCACTGGTTGGCAGAGTGTGATTGGTTCCTGCGGCGTAGTCGCCCACGGCCGAAGGACTCCAGGTGCCGAGGAATATTGCGCCGGCGTTATCGATGAGGCCGAGGTAGTCTTGGGGGTCGGCCGTGTGGACTTCGAGGTGTTCAGGCGCAAGGGCGTTAATGGCCCCCAGTGCGGTGGCAAGATCGGGGGCAACAAAGATGATGCCGTTTCTATCGAGCGCCTCTTTGGTTATCTCTTTGCGTGGCGTGTCTTCGAGGAATGCTTCTATCTCTTCAAGCACATCCTCAACCAGCTCTGCCTCGGTGGTAATTAAGTAGCAGGCAGCATCAGGATCATGCTCTGCTTGAGCCATGAGATCCAGGGCCAGGAGTGCCGGCTCTGAGCTGTCGTCGGCCAAGATGGCCAGCTCTGAAGGACCAGCGATCATATCGATGCCCACGTCGCCGCTTACGGCGCGCTTGGCTGCTGACACGTAGGCATTGCCTGGGCCAACGATCTTGTCAACCGGCTCAATGCTTTCGGTGCCGTACGCCAGGGCAGCTATGGCCTGAGCGCCACCCACTGCGTAGACCTCGGTGACCCCAGCTATCTGAGCCGCTGCGAGCAATGCGGGGTTGATGTGACCGTTTTTTTCAGGTGGAGTGACCATGACAATGCGGCGCACTCCCGCTACGCGAGCCGGCAGCGCGCACATCAAAACCGTGGAGGGGTAGAAAGCCTTACCTCCGGGAACATAAATGCCCACGCTGTCGAGAGGCGTTACCTTGGTGCCCAAGAGCGCGCCGTCAGCACGGGTTATGAGCATGCCTTCGCGCTTTTGGCGCTCGTGAAAGTCCAGGATGCTTTGCCCTGCCTTTTGCAAGGCCTTGACCACATCTTGATTGGCTGCATTGGCGGCATTTTGAATCTCTTTTTCAGGCACCTCAAAGGTGCGCGGGATGGTGCCATCAAATTTTCGGGAGTATTCAATCAGGGCTCTGTCGCCTTGCTCTCTTACCGTTTGGATGATTTCGGCAACGGTTGAAACAACCTCCGGGTCAAAAAGGACCTTTCGGTCAATGATACTCTTGCCTGGTTCCTGGCCCTGCTCTAGGGTCACTACTCGCATGTGCTACCTCCGTTTATCGCAATCTATCTTGTTGTTTTACCCCGTGTCATTTTACACCAGGCTTGCCAGGCGCTCTGCCAAGGCCCTGATGCGTGCGTCAGTGCGCACACTGGCCGTATTGCCCACAAAGCGCGCGGTGGATTCCAGCACTTCGTCCACAATGACCAGGTTGTTCTCCCGCAGGGTTTCGCCGGTGGCGGTGATATCAACCACGCGGTCAGCCAGGCCACAAAACGGGGCCAGCTCAATGTTGCCATGAAGCTTTACTATCTCCACCTGAATGCCCTTGCTGTCGTAATAAGCCTGGGTGATGGTGGGATACTTGGTGGCAACCCGCATTACGCCTCTTCGTTGATAGCGGTCCTCAGCTTTGTTGCTGGCATCCTTGGGCTCAGCCACAATGAACCTGCAGGCGCCAAACTTAAGATCGACCATCTCAACCATATCCAGCTCTTGCTCGGCAAGCGAATCGTGGCCGCAGATTGCGCAGTCCACGCCGCCGAGCGAGGCAAAGATGGGCACATCGGTGGGGCGAACGATAAAAAAGCGGCAGTCCTCTGTCTCAATGATGAGTTGCCTGCCCGGGTCATCAAGGCCGGTGGTGTCAAGGCCAGCAAGTGTCAGCAACCTCACGGAATCAGCAAAGAGCGCGCCTTTGGGAACAGCAATCTTGAGGGGCCTTGGCTTTTTCACTTGCGGGCCTTTGCCTATCTTTTTCATGAGGGGGCTTCCGACTAACTTATTCATGTGCGGGCTCCCTTCTGTTTTGTTGATTTGCGGGTCTTCGGTTGTGTTGTTCATTTGCGGGTTTTCGTTTGTGTTACTCATTGGAGAACCTCCGCATCGGTAAAAGAAGCGGGCGTCTCTCGTGTCTCGTTCCGTTTTCCGGCTCAAGCGTTACTACCTTGCCCTGTGACCTGAGGTACTTTGCCTTGATGAAAGCCTCGGCCGGGTTGCCATCGCTGATGGTTACGGTAAGCGTGTCAGAGGTATCTTCTTGTTGCTCGGCTGCGTCCTCGTTGAGCAGGGCTTGCATAATGCTTTCAAGGCTCACGGCAAAACCGGCAGCCGGTGCGCTGATGCCAAAGCCCTCCAGCATGCGGTCGTACCTGCCACCGCTGCCAAGCGCTTTGCCCAGGCCGGGCGCGTAGGCCTCAATCACCAGACCGGTGTAGTAGTCAAAAGCGCTCACCACAGAAAAGTCTATGTTTACCTGTGGCGCCAGCCCTGCGCCTTCAATGATGGTGTAGGTGTCATACAGCTGCTCCAGGCCGTTTACAATGCCAAGCGGTGCCACCATCTTCCTCACCCTTTCAACAGCCTCTGACTTGCCGCTGATAGTGGGCAGGACGCGCAGTATCTCCACGTAGCGGGCATCAAGGCCCGGGGCGTTGGTCAGTTGCTCAATGGCCACGTAGTTACCTGCGTGAAAGGCCTTGATGAGCTCGGCGCTCCAGGCCTCATCTACTGCCTTGCTTTCTACGCAGAGCTCCAGCAGCTCGCGCAAAACGCCCACCGTGCCAAGCGCAATGGTAAAGTCGGTGAGGCCTGCGGCCCTGAGGGTGTCCACCAAAAGCAGGACCATCTCGGCATCGGCATACATGCCGGAAAAGCCGATGGCCTCTACGCCTATCTGGGTGAGTTGCCTGGAGAGCCCTCTTTGGCTTTCTTCCTCGCGATAGATGCGCTCTACGTAGCGCAGGCGCAGGGGCAGGTCCTCCTTTTTCAGGCGCGAGGCTGCCATGCGTGCAACCTGCAGGGTTACATCGGGCCTGAGCACCAGGAGTTCGTTATCGGTGTCAAACAGCCTGAAGGGGGTTGAGGTGAGCGTGCCTCCCTGCTCCAAAACCTCAAGCACCTCTAGCGTTGGTGTCTCTATGGGGGCGTATCCCCAGAGCGCCAGAGTTTTGCGCGTCTTTGAAATGATGGACTCGCGCCAGCGCGCCTCTCCTGGCAATACGTCCTTAAAACCACGTGGGGTTACCGGTATCACAGCTCTATTCCTACCTTGCTTCATCGCCGCCTCCCGGCAGCTTTCAAGTTGGATAAATACTTGCTGTGATACTTTATCACAATACTGTGATGGAGTGCAAGAGAAAACCTCATTTTTCCGTGAAAACCGGATCGCCCCTCCCTTGGCGCAATGCGGGCCGCCCCCTTGGCGCAGTAATCGCTCGCATTCTGTTTTGTTGAAAGTAGTGTAGAGACAGGTTATTCTTCTAGTTGGTACTTTTTCTGCACCAAGGCATTCCCTCATTGCCCTGGTCACCATAACGAATGGATTCTCGTTTATGAAAGAAGTCAATAAGCAGAGCTTTCTCAGGTCACTTCCTCAAATTGACGAGGTGCTCATTTACTTGGAAAAGCAGGGGCTGGGTAAGGACTCCCCCCGCTACCTGGTGGTTTTGTGTGCGCGCAAGGCGGTTGCTGATTTGCGCAAGGGTATTCTTGAGGGCAGAGACCCGGGGTTTAAACTGGAGGGGGTTGACCTGGAAGGGGTTGACCTGGAGGCAGTTGACTTGGAGGCAGCTATCCTGGAGTCAGTTGCTCTGCGCTTTTCTGAGCTGCTGGGGCGCTTTTATCGCACCTCGCTTTGCAGGGTGATCAATGTCTCCGGCATCATTATTCATACCAATTTGGGGAGAAGTGTGCTGGCCCCCGAGGCGCAGTTGGCTATGCAGGAGGTTGCCGCCTCGTACTCCACGCTTGAGTATGACACGGTGGTTATGGCGCGCGGCTCAAGGCACAGCCATTATGAGGAGTTGCTTTGCGCCCTTACCGGAGCCGAGGCCGCGTTGGCTGTCAATAACAATGCCGCAGCGGTGATGATGATTCTTCACGAGTTTGCGCAGGGGCGCGAGGTGATTGTGTCGCGCGGTGAGCTGGTTGAGATTGGCGGCTCCTTTCGTGTTCCGGACATCATGCGGCTTTCTCAGGCAAAGTTAATTGAGGTGGGCACTACCAATAAAACCCATGTTTTGGACTATCAGGCTGCCCTGAGCCCCAAGACCTCACTTTTGCTCAAAGTGCACCAGTCTAACTTTAAGATGGTGGGCTTTACCGAGGAGGTAGGTGTCTCGGAGTTGCGGGCGCTGGTGGATGAGGCATTGGCATCGAGGTCTCGGGCTGGTGAAGAGGGTACCCCCAAGCCAAGCTCGCCTGATTCAGGCTCGCCCGGCCAAGATTTACCTGATGAGCTCTTGGTGTATGAGGACCAGGGCTCGGGCGTGTTGCTTGATCTTGGGCTTTTAACCAGCGGCGAGTCCACCATCTCTGAGTCACTGCAGGCTGGCGCAGACCTCGTCTCGTTTTCTGGCGACAAGCTGTTGGGCGGGCCACAGGCCGGCATCATCGTTGGTAAAAAGCAGCACGTAGAGCGTCTGAAGCGCTCCCCTCTTGCCAGGGCACTGCGCCTCGACAAGCTTTCCCTTGCGGCTTTGGAGGCCACGCTGCGGCTTTACTTGGACAGAGAAAAGGCGCTGCAGACTATTCCCACCCTTCGCATGCTGACCATGCCCAAGGGCGAGGTTAAGCAGCAGGCCGAGCGTTTATGCACCTTGCTAGAAGAGGCCTTTGTTGCCTTGGCCCCTAATGAAGCCTTGGTTAAGCTCTCAGTTATCGCGGAGAGCGCGCAGGCCGGGGGCGGCTCCTTGCCTACCAGCGAGATTCCCTCGTATGCGGTTTGCGTTGAGTTTTTGCAGGGTAGCGCTTTAGAGTGCGAGAGATTCCTGGTGTCTGATTGGAGGACTCCTATCATCTGCCGCATTAAAAAGGATTGCCTACTCTGCGACCCCCGGACTCTGATGTCTTCCGATGAGATGGGTGAGATTGTTGAAGCCCTCACGGCTTATTTTTCCGAGAAGGTGACTCATGGGGACGGGGAAAGTGACTCGTTTTTGGAGAAAACGAGTCACTTTCCCCGTCCCCATGAGTCACCTTGAGTTGTCATGAGTGAAAAACTTCACTTGACCCTTGGCACTGCCGGGCATATAGATCATGGCAAGTCCGCCCTCGTTTACGCTCTCACAGGCACCGACCCAGACCGGCTGCTTGAAGAGAAGCGGCGCGGCATCACCATTGAGATTGGGTTTGCTGAGCTGCATTTGCCTGACGAGACTACTCTGAGCATCGTAGACGTGCCCGGCCACGAGCACTTTATCAAGCAGATGATCTCTGGCGCCACCGGCATTGACCTGGCTCTGCTCTGCATAGCTGCCGATGACGGCATTATGCCTCAAACCGAGGAGCATCTTGCAATTTTGCAACTGCTGGGAGTTGAGTCGTGCATTGTGGCGCTTACCAAGACGGACCTGGCTGATGAGGACTGGCTTGCTTTTGTCTCAGAGGAGATCAGGCAGAGGCTGGCTGAGACCCCCTTTTCCAAGGCTCCTATCCTGGCCACCTCAAGCAAGACCGGCGCAGGGCTGCCTGAACTCAAAGGCGCAATTGCACACATGGCCAGCATGCACCGCAAGCGAAGCCGCGGTGCTGTGTTCAGGCTGCCAGTAGACAGAGCGTTTAGCATCAAGGGAAGCGGCACCGTGGTGACGGGAACCCTGTGGAGCGGCTCTGTTGCTGCAGGCGACGAGGTGTTGATTTTGCCCGGCAACAGGCGTGCCCGTGTACGCGAGGTTCAGATTCATGACCAACCGCAAGATGTGGCATTTGCAGGCAATAGAGTTGCCCTCAATCTCAATGCCGTATCGGTTGATCAGGTGAAGCCTGGCAGCTTTTTGGTTGCCCCGGAT
This sequence comes from Coriobacteriia bacterium, assembly GCA_009784425.1. Classification (GTDB taxonomy): domain Bacteria; phylum Actinomycetota; class Coriobacteriia; order Coriobacteriales; family UBA8131; genus WQXH01. The sequence continues at coordinate 17,579 of WRBR01000013.1, forward strand.
TCGATTGAATCTACCGACAGGTTTGATGCGTCGTTTCACTTTCTTGACGTGCTCGGCAAGGCCAAGCCACTTGAAAGCGGCCTGCAGATAAGGGTTGCCCACGGCACACGCGAGGTCTTTGGCCGCTTGCTCATGATGACTCATGGGGACGGGGAAAGTGACTCATTTTCGAAGAAAATGAGTCACTTTCCCCGTCCCCATGAGTCACAAGACCTGCTACCCGGCGAGAAGGCCTGGGTTCAAATTCGCCTTGATGAGCCCCTGGCCGTTGCCCGCAATGATCGATTCATCGTGCGCTTGCGGTCTCCTCAGATTTTGTTGGGTGGCGGCTCTATCCTCTTTGCTCATCCAAGGAGGAGAACCGTTTTGTCCAAGGACGAAGCGGTGTTTCTCTCGGCGCTTGAAAGCGCGGACGAGGCTCAGATTATCGCTTCCGCGGTGGCTCTCAGAACCCTGCCGTTTACAGCCCCGGAGCTTTCTCGGGCACTGGAGATAGACTTAAACACCACCAGTGATGCGCTTGCCTCTCTCATTTCACAGGGAGCGGTGAGTAAACTGGGTGCAGCGCAGGGTGTGGATTGGTATATCCACGCGCCTCTCCTTAAGAGGTTTTTACAGAAACTTGAAACCCTGCTCTTGACCTTCCACAGCGATAACCCTGAGCTCGCTGGCATGGCTAAGCGCGCTCTTATGCAGCAGTTTCCTACTGCCCTTGATGCCGGTGCCTTTGATGCCCTACTCAATACGGCCGAGCAAAAGGGGCTGCTCATTGAGTCAAAGGGTGTGGTGAGCCATCCCAATTCGCGCTCGCGTATCAGCGGGATAGACGAGCAGGCCTCCAACACACTGCTCTCTCTCCTTGAGAGAGCTCAAGCTGCGCCTCCGGCCGTGACCGAGCTGATTGCCGAGTCAAAACTTGACACCAACGTTGCCCGGCGCGCTTTGGCCTCCCTGGAAGCTGAGGGCAAGGTAGAGCGCGTCAGCAAGGATTTTTACTACGATAAGCAAGCTTACAATACTCTGGTGACCCAGGTCAGGGACTTCCTGACAGCGCGCGGTTCAGCAAGCGCAGCAGAGCTCAAAGAGGTCATGGGGGTGAGCAGAAAGCACGCCATTCCGCTCCTTGAGCATTTTGATGCCTGCCGTCTAACGAAACGCAAAGAAGATTTAAGGGTATTGGCTACCCAGTAAGTATAATAGCTGATGGAGATGGATGGCTCCTGGTGGGGCCCGCGGCCTTCAAAGCCGTTGTGAGGCGTGCAGAGCGTCTTTGGTGTGTTCGATTCGCACGCATCTCCGCCAAACATTCCTAAACATCCCCTGTCAGGCTCTACAGAGCCCTCAGTGTTATTCTTGCTTATATTAGCAAGCTCCTTTACAAATCCACCGCTGGCCTTGTCATTTCTAATGAACTCTCAACCTCATTGATCACTTCAAAATCGTCTCCAAGCTCTGCGCAGAGTCTTTGAAACGCCCAGTTGCTCATTCTAAGAAAGTTGACCTTTTGTTCATAGGTCCACGGAGAAGGATTTGGTGGATAATCCCAATCAAGAAACGTTGCATACTCGGCTTCTAGGGTATCTAACCCGCTCACAAGCGCTTTGGAAATCGGCAATTTCTTATTCTGAATAGGATAGCCAAATTTTTCTCTTGCGGCATCGTTTGCACTCCAAAGGCAAAAGCCGCCGTGCTCAAACCAGAATTTTATTTGGTATTTTGCTGCCACTGCGCATGCCCAGCCTTTCTTCCTCTAAAAAGGGGCTCTTTTTCGTCCCTTGTCAGCGCCACTGTGGGCACTCATCAAGTATTTTCAGGTTAGAGCTCTTTGATGATTTCTATGTCGCTCCTCCTTAACAAGCCGGCCAGGTTATCGATTGTTCATCTATGCAGAATGCAGCATAAAGAGGAACGCTCAGAATACTGTTCTCAAAACCAAGATTTCTTGTTGAAATGCGAATCGCAACAGGGGCATTACTCCTCTTTTGATACTTGCTCAAGCTGGCTGAGCTCACGTTGTCGCCGGATTTTACCTCGATAGGCACCACTTCGCCTCGGCGGTTTTGCGTAACGAATTCGACTTCGTTTTGCGAGGAAGTGCCTGGCGTCCAATAGAACGTCTCAAGGCCATGAGCCTTCAGAGTCTGCAGGTAATTAAGGATATTCTCACTCAAAGTGAACTTGTATGCCACTTTTTTGTTGTAAAAAGTGGCATTAGAGCACATGAATTTGATCCTGACAAGGGGGCGCATGGTGTGTCCCCTCGTCAAGCTAATCAAGATGCCTCTTTAGCGCTTCGAGGTTCTTTCTAAAAAGCTCTCTGTCGTCTTCAAGGCACCAATCAAAGTCAGACGTTTCGTTTTCCAGTTCATTTATGACAGAAATGAGCGAATTCTTTTGAGGGCAATCAGCAAAATCATGGCCACAGGTCACCAGGGTTGAGAGTAGATCTCCGTCCCACATTCCTCCGTCACGAGGGTTAGCAAGAAACAAGTCAATTGCCCTTTCTATGGCCACCTCCCTCAGGATATCTTGGCGAAGCATCCTCTGCACGTCAGCGGCATTCAGCTCCTCTTCATTTTTGTCGATAACATTGTTGTACCAAGTGATAAGCGATGAGCCAAACCTTGATTCATCGTCGTCCAGACCGTAAGTCTGCCTTAGAGTTTTCTTCTCGTTCATCAAATGCCTCCCAAGAAGCCAAATGGTTTACAAAACCGGATTATAGGCCCATCCAACTCAAGTCTACACTCTTGGTGTATTCAATGTTCCGAAAAAAGGAGAGGCTATTCCCCTCCCACTCTGCCGCTGCTCTCTCCCCTGCATATTCATAATCATAAATCCTAATGATTACGTTGTGCTCCACTGGTGCATCATCATCGATAGATTCAATGTATGATTCTAAGTAAGAGGCTCCCTTGAGCAGGTCTTTTAAGGTGTTTTCTTCGTTTGCGTTTCTTGAAAACTCCACTAGATCTCTGTCGTAGTACTCTAGCCCAAAGTCTTTTTCAAACTGGGAATCTATGCTTCTCTCATCATCATGCTCATAATGGATTTTCATATATTGAAATAGCTCTTCTTCGGTTTTGAAGGTTCCTAGCCATATTGCCACAGAGCCTTCAGTGTTATTTTTACTCATACCGGTTAAATCCTTAGTCCACTCTTAACCTGTTCAATAATATGCTCTGATAATTCTCCACTTTGAGCTTGTGATTTCGTAAAGCTCTTGGCAAATCTCGTTTATATCGAGCTCTTGAGGAACTTGAAAAACGCCCTTGTAACAATAAGACTCCATTTCAATCAGAGAAGTAAAGAAGCCTTGCGGAAAATGATAGTCAAGGTTGTGTAAGCTTGTGTCTTTTTGACAACATGGTGTGATTGTGTCCAGGCACGTAAATCCAGCTACCATTGAATAGGCTTCATCCATTGCGTCTTTCCACCAGTCGATTAAATCAGTCTTACAAAAGGGGCATAAAACGCGCTCGAAATTCTCCCCCGCATCTGCAAATTGAATGCTCTCATTTACAGTGATTGTCGTATTATCTCTATACCAGGTAAGACTCTTGATGGTATTGATTAACTGCTCGCCCAAAACGTAGCTTGGTTCCTCTGGGATTAACCTTACGTAATAATCTGACATTAAGTCCCGTCCTTGTTCACTTGCTCAATTCTTTATATTAATGGAGTGGGGCACCAAGCCCCGTCCCTCCTGCCCTCAGAGTGCCACCCGAGAGAGAAGTAGGCCCACGGTATCATCCTAGCAGTTCGTGTGACAAATGCAGCCAAATGTACGATTATTCACCTGAATCGGCCTGCTATTGCTCGTTCTGCCCCAGTTATTGACTAAAAACCGTACATTTGGCTGCATTTGTCACACGAACTCCCGATTCCATGCCACGGGTAATTACCAAAAGGATAAGGGGAGGGTGTGAGAAACGGGAAAAACGCGCTCCGCGGGTGTCATGCGGGTGTCACGCGGGGGTCACGCGGGGGTCACGCGGGTGACACATAACATAGTGGTGTAACTTGAGACCATTAGGCGCAAAATAGACATCCCCATTACACCTTAGTCCCTTGACATATTAAAACCGGGCTTTAGAAGAGTATTCTGTAAGCCCGGTTTTGTTTTGAGTGCTTGGGTGTTGCGCAGATTATGCCAGCGTGGCTACGCCGCCTGCGGCGTTGATCTTTTCCTTGGCCTCTTCAGCCTTGGCCTTGTCGACTCCTTGGAGGATGGGCTTGGGTGCTGCTTCAACGGCATCCTTGGCCTCTTTGAGTCCCAGACCGGTGAGCTCGCGGACGGCTTTGATTACGGCGATCTTGGCATCACCAAAGCCTTCGAGCACTACGTCAAAGGAGGTCTTTTCCTCGGCCTCTTCTGCGGCGGCGGCGGGGGCACCTGCGGCTGCCATAGCTACGGGAGCGGCGGCTTCAAGACCATACTCCTCTTTGAGAAAATCCTTGAGTTCTTTTACTTCGAGCACGGAGAGGCTGGTGAGCTCCTCGGCAAGTTTCTTGATGTCAGCCATTTGTGGCTCCTTTCGTTTTCTGCGAGATAATCTCGCTCATAGTTGTTGTATCTAGGTCCTGCAACATGCGCCTTTGGCGAACGCGCAGGGCGGCATGAGGTTGTTACTAGGTCTTGCAACATCCGGCTACGCCGAACGCGCAGGGCGGCATAAAGCCGCAGTTGCGGCTTTATGCCGCCTTTTCTTCAATAGCGTCCAGCAGTCCGTAAATAACGTTGCTGGCATCGAGGGTTGCAACCACTTCGTGCAACGGATTAGAGAGCATTCCAATAACCTGACCTATGAGCTCTTCGCGGCTCGGCATGTCAGCTACGGCTATGACCTCCTTGTCGCTCAGAACCTTGCCTTCAAAGAGCCCGCCCTTAACGGAGAGCTGCTTGTTTTCCTTGGCAAACTGTTTGAGTATCTTTGCCGCTGCCACCGGATCTTCGCCGGTAAAGACAAATCCACTGGGGCCTTCAAGGATGCTTCCCATTTCAGGGAGCTCCAGGTCTTGCAAGGCCCTGATAGTAAAGGTGTTCTTGTAAATCTTGTACTGAGCACCTTCTGCTGCAATCTTTCGGCGCAGATCCTCGGCCTGCTTTACGCTGAGACCACGGTAGTCCACTACCCATACAGCAGTGCTGTCTGTGAGGTCCTGCTTGATCTGATCAACAATCTTGACTTTCTCTTGATTTGGCATATTTCACCTCCTGCCTCTTTTCTCAATAAAACGACCCTCGCTACCAAGTAGGAGGGCCAGAGGCGTTTGATGATTTCATCAGAGCTTTTGACCACCTCGGCGGGCTGGAGTTTTCCATTTAGGCTCTAGGAGCACCGGCTGTCTCGGGTAGCGAATATTCAATTGATAACGCAAGAGAGAATTATCCCAGTTGCTGATTATTTGTCAAGACAGCCCTGGGTGACGTACAATGCCGTACAGTCCTCGTAGAAAGTGGGACAGTTAATACTAGTAACCAGAAGAAGGGTTTCTCAAACATTATGGAGCCATTTAGTATCTTTGTTGACACAAGCTGTGACCTGCCCCAGGAATATCTTGAAGAACACGGCATTGAGGTGCTGCCCATACCATTTTCACTCAATGAGGTGGAGCACAAAGGGGGATACTGGCAGGAGATATCCAGCAAGGATTATTACGATGCGCTGAGAAACGGAGGCGAGGCCAAGACCTCGCTGATTAATTCAAGTGTCTTTGCACAGTGCTTCACCGAACTTGCCGAGCAAGGCAAAAGCGCGCTGTTCATAATTCTCAGCGCCCCGCTCTCGGCAACGTACCAAAGTGCGCTGGTTGCGCTGGAGCAAGTGAAGCAGCAGCACCCGGACTGCCAAATCTACCCAATTGACAGCATATCCGCCACCGTGCTGAATTCGCTGCTGGCCCAGCAGGCTGTCAAGAAACGTGCGGAGGGCTTATCAGCCGAGCAAACCGCAGCCTGGCTTGAGGAGAAAAAGCACACGCTCCTCGGTTTCTTCACCGTTGACGACCTCATGTACCTTCACAGAGGCGGACGCCTCAGCATGATTTCCGCCGTAAGCGGCTCACTTCTTAAGATTAAACCTGTGCTCAACCTTCAGCCCGATGGAACCCTCGCGCTCAAGGATAAGACCCGCGGTAGAGAAGCCGCCCTTAAACTGCTGGTAGATCGATTCATGAAAGGCATCTCCCCCGATGCCACCGTTGAGACCGTGGTCATCAGCCATGCCGATTGTGAAGATGATGCCCTCAGGCTTTCTGAGCTGGTCAGAGAAGCCGTCAAGGTAAACGAGGTGCAGATTACCTTGATTGGCCCAGTAATTGGTGCCCACGTAGGCCCCGGCACCGTTGCCCTGGGCTTTGAGGCCAACATGACCCGCGAAGAATACGAAGCTCGGTTTTATCAATAAAGAGCGCAATCTGACAGGGGAACGCAGTGCGAACCCTTAGGTTGAGAGGAGCATGAGTAGCGGGGATGGTTTCCGGTGGGCAATGAGGAAACCATCCCCGCAGATGTGGCTTGCGGTTGTTATGCGGGTTGCAGAATGCTGAGTTTTTCTTTGGGTATCCATTCTCTGAGGACTCGTTCTATTTCTGTGTGTACTAGGGGCTTTGAGAGAAAGTCGCTCATGCCGCATTCGATGAATAGGTTGCGCACGTCGCCTACTACGTTGGCGGTCAGGGCAACGATGGGCAGTTTTTGGTACTTTTCGCCTGGCAGGGCGCGGATATATCTCGTTACGTCTACGCCGTCCATCTCGGGCATCATGTGATCCATGAAGATGAGGTCGTAATCGTAGAGCTGTACCATTTCTATGGCTTTGGCGCCGCTTTCTGCGATATCCACGCGTCCGCCAAAAGTAAGCAGCGTTTCTTCGGCAATAATCAAATTGATATCAATGTCATCAACCACCAATATCCGTGTATTCTGCAGCTTAAACACTGGTTCATTGCCACCCGCCACTGTTTTGCTCGGCACATCAGTCATGCCGCCCAGCAGCCTGAGTAGCAGAGGGCTGGTAAGCGGCATGCTGAAGTGGTTTTCATCCGGCATCACTATTCCAACATCCATCAGCCCATGAGAGAGAGAAATCAGCTGCGTGTTGGGGCAGGAATGATTCAAGATGCGCGGGGCATAATATGAGTCAAAGAATATCTCCGTGTACTCTTCTGCCAAATCAGGGGAGTCGATGAGATCACACTGGGCCCCCAGGGCAACTATCTTATCGTGCAGCACGTGCGCCTGCACTTTGTTGTCAGTCCAAACAGCCACTTTGTGAGGATCGTTGTAGGAGAGTCTGGGCATTGTGCGCTGAGACTCCATCTTTTGCATAACATAAAATGAGAAGCAGCTCCCTACCCCATACTCGCTTTCAACCGTAATCTCGCCGTCCATCAGCTCCACCAGGTTCTTGCTGATTGCGAGGCCAAGCCCGGTGCCTTCAATGCTCCGATTCTTGCGCGTGTCAACCTGCGAGAAACTACCAAACAGCGCCGGTAAATCCTGGTCTCTGATTCCTATGCCGGTATCACTCACAAACACCTTGAGTTTGCAGGTGTCTTTTTCTTCGCACTTTTCCGTTTTGATTGAGAAGACAACATGCCCCTCCTGGGTAAACTTGGCTGCGTTGGTGAGGAGGTTGATGCAGATCTGCTTAATCCTGGGCGCGTCGCCTATCAGTTCGCAGGGCAGATCCGGGTCATCATCCACGATAAAATCAAGTGGTTTGTCGCCCATGCGCACGTGGATAATGGTGGCGATGTCATCAATCATCTCGTGGATACTGTATTTCTCCGGCATCAGCTCCACTGCCCCCGCCTCGATTTTGGAGAAGTCCAAGATGTCATTGATGATGGCAAGCAGCTGGGTTCCGGCGTTTTTGATACTGCCGAGATAGTTAGTTACGGCATCCTTTGGGATGTTGTTCCGCAGGATGATGTCGGTCATGCCCAAGATGGCGTTCATCGGCGTGCGGATCTCATGGCTCATATTGGCGAGGAACTCGGTCTTGGCTTGATTGGCAAGCTCTGCGGCCTCAAGGCGTCGCTGTTCGGTGATGTCGGTGTAGAATCCCTCGATGAGCCCCGGCGAGCCGTCCGGCTTGGTCTCCATCACACGGCTTCGCTCCCAGATCCATTTGACGGTTCCGTCTTTCATTATGATGCGGAAGGTGGTCTCAAGCGGCTTGCCCTGGCCCAGGGTTGCGGCGCTGAGCTCCTCCAGCAGGTCTATGTCGTCAGGGTGCACCATGTCGTAGAACCTGAATGCCTTGTTGCCTATCAGCTCTTCCGGAGTGTGCCCCAGCAGCGCGGTGCTGCCTTCGCTCACAAAGATAAAGGTGTTCTCCGGCGGATTGTTGAGGCACTGGTAGACCACTCCGGGCAGATTGCTCATCATGGTCTCGGTTCTGCGCATGAGGGTGTGCCGCTCGGCGCTCTCCAGGGCAAGGGCCATCAAATCGGCGAGCGATGACGCAAAGTTCTGCTCTTCTTGAGTCCACTCGCGTTTCTCAACAAAGGTGGGGCATTTGTGTTGCTCTATGCTCACCACGCCGGCCAGCTGCCCGCCTATGCGTATCGGCGCGTACATCATTGAGCAGATGGAGCGCCCAAAATCATCCGAGAGCTTTTCGGAATAGTCAGAGGTGCTGATGTCATTAATGACTATCAGACGCTCGGTTTTGAGACGCTCAGCATATTGCTGGCGGTGCATCAGGTCAAAGTTATCTCGTTGATCGTACTGTTCAATAGCCCTGTTGTAGTTAGCTACGCACTTGAACACCATAGCGTCACCACTGGTCACCCACACGCCCACGCGGCAGGTGGCAAGCGCAAGGCAGCCCTTTTTTGTGATGACCCTAGCCGCATCTTCCAAAATGCCCGAAGAAATCGCCGGCAGCTTGGTGAGCTCCGTGAGCGCGTCGGAGAGCTCCCGCGTGGTTTCTACTCGCGAGATACCAGAGTAATAGTAGAAGATAACGATGGTGATAAAAAAGCCCAGTGGAGTTAAATCGTGATTGAAGCCGGTGAGATTGAAAGAATACAAAACGTTGAGGACAAAAGGTATCAAGAGCCCCATGCCCATGAAGAAAATCAACGGCGTGTGTTGGAATTTCTTGAATATGTACCTGAAGAGAATCACACAGGATGCCAGGCCGGCTGCGATGATAAACGCATAGTGAATCCCAAAAATCGGCCCTTTTACCGAGAAGGGATAGGCAAAGGCTGCAAAGTAAAGGCCGTGAAGAGGATTGGTGACCAAAAACATGATGTCCATCACCGGTATCAGGAGAAGGACGGCTGTTACCAAGTGCGAATTAATGAGCTTTGACTCGGTAAAGTTCAGGAGAAACCACACCGTTAAATACGGTACGATGCAAACAAAAACCACCTTGGCGGTGTAGACAAAGGGAAAGAACTCCGGGCTGATGACCACGGTCACCGCATTCAACACAACCCAAACAAGAGCTGCCACTCCCAAAGAATAGAAGCTTTTGAGGCGCGGTTCATCCTTACTGCTGTCTCGTATTTTTCCCAGTAAATACGCTATGGCACCAGTAACAAGAATGGACGCTGAGAAAAGAATCATCTCGCCTGCCATTGTTCCCACTCCCACATGATGGAGGCTAACACTCCTTTAGCCAACCATCTATTCCCATCTCGCGCGAAGCGCTCATGGATAACACCCTGGTGAGTGATACTACGTGTGACACCCCTCAGACAAACACTCAAAGACCGTCCGCATTGCACTCACCCATGCTCCGCGTTCGAGGAGTCAATTGTATACCCATCTAGCACATTTGTACAGTACCCAATAATTTGCAGCCGGGAAGCGTACAATGCCACCGCCAGCGCAAGTAATCTTGCGGTACAGGAGGGACGGGGTTGGTGTCCCCGGTTGGTGGTACAGGAGGGACGGGGTTGGTGTACCACTTTTTGCCGAAGCAAAAAGTGGTACACCAACCCCGTCCCTCCTGTACCACCTCTGTTCCAGCGTGGGTTAGGCTTGTTCTTCTTCTACGAAGTAGTTGCGTACTATGGTGGTATCTACCGGGATGCCGGGGCCCATTGTTGAGGCGAGAGTGATGGACTTGAGGTAGCGGCCTTTTGCGGGGGCCGGCTTGACGCGCACGATCTCGTCTACGAGGGCGCCGTAGTTCTCCACCAGTTTCTCGGGCTCAAAGGAGACCTTGCCGATGGGGACATGGCAGATGCCGTAGCGGTCAGCGCGATACTCAACACGACCAGCCTTGAGCTCAGAGACTATCTTGGCTACGTCGTTGGTGACGGTGCCCAGCTTGGGGTTGGGCATGAGGCCGCGGGTACCGAGGATCTTACCGAGCTTGCCGACCTTGCTCATCTGGTCAGGCGTGGCTACCGTGGCGTCAAAGTCGAGCATGCCGCCTTGAATCTGTGCTACCAGATCATCAGAGCCCACGATGTCGGCGCCTGCCTCTTCGGCCTCGCGGGCTTTATCGCTCTCGGCAAAGACTGCTACGCGTACGTCTTTGCCAATGCCGTTAGGAAGCGAGATGGAGCCGCGTACCTGCTGGTCAGCCTGGCGGGTGTCGATTCCCAGGCGGATGTGCACTTCAACGGTCTCGTCGAATTTTGCACTGGCAGCGTCTTGAACCAGACGAACTGCCGCCAAGGGTGTGTAGTTTTTGGTTTTGTCGAATTTCTCAACTTGGACTTGGCGTGCTTTGGTTATTTTTGGCATGATTGGTCCTCTCTCGTAGGGTCGTGGTGTTATGAGTCATGCCGACTCTCCCACATTAAACATTTACTCTGAGGCTTCGGCAGCCTCTTCGGCATCTGCTGCTGCATCTTCTGCCTCGTCAGACTTGGGCTGCTCAAAGACAACAACTTTCTTCTTGGTCTTATACACACCGGTCTCAACAAAGCCTTCAACTTTCACGCCCATCGAGCGGGCAGTGCCTCTTACCACCTTCATGGCAGCATCAACATCGTTGGCGTTGAGGTCGGGCATTTTAATCTCTGCAATAGAGCGCAGTTGCTCTTTTGAGAGAGTTCCTACTTTGTCCATGTGCGGCTCGCCGGAGCCACTCTCCAGGCCCAAAGCCTCTTTGATGAGGACGGCAGCGGGAGGAGTCTTGGTGACAAAGTCAAAGGACTTATCCTCGTAAACGGTAATCTCAACCGGGATGATAGTGTTTCCCTTGTCTTGCGTGGCCGCATTGAAGGCCTGGCAAAACTGCATGATGTTAACACCCTTGGCACCCAGGGCGGGGCCTACGGGCGGGGCTGGCGTGGCGCTTCCTGCCGGAATCTGAAGCTTAATGAAACCAGCTACTGGTTTTTTTGGAGGCATCTTTACTCCTCTTTCTGGTTAGTATTCTCTTTATTGACTGGTGAGAAGCTCTTGACGCTTAGCAGGCGCAAGACACTAGTCATTCACGGTTACAGGCGAGTAACCTGGTCGTAGCTTAACTCAACGGGTGTCTCGCGTCCAAAGATGGATACGAGCACCTTGACCTTGCCTGCCTCGGGGTTGACCTCAGAAATGGTTCCGTCAAACTCGGCCAGGGCTCCAGAGATAACCTTGACGCTCATGCCTACACTGAGGCTTGAGGAGGTCTTCTTGGGAGCGGCGGGGTCGGTGTGTTTCATGATTTTGTTGTATTCCTCGCGGCTGAGCGGCGAGGGCTTACCCTGGGCGCCTACAAAGCCGGTAACACCAGGGGTATTGCGCACTACGTTCCAAGAAGCATCGTCAAGCTCCATGCGCACCAGCACATAACCCGGGAAAATCTTCTTGTCGCTGGTTACCCTGCGGCCGCCGTCCTTGATCTCCACAACCTCTTCTGAGGGAATCTGGATATCAAAAATCTTGCCGTGGGCTCCCAAAGCTTCAACGCGGTGTTGGATATTGCGTTTTACCTTGTTCTCGTAGCCGCTATATGTATGCAGCACGTACCATTTTCTTGCCACGGTGCTTATTCACCACCAAAGAACGCTTTAATGCCAGAAAAGTCCAGGCCTTTGAAAAGCTTGATTGCTGCAGCGCCTGCCTCTCCAAGATCTGAATCTCCAAGCTCCTCAAAATCAGGCAGCTCATCGAGCCCCGAAATTATATCAACCTCTGCCGTGGGAATAAGGTGCCCGTAGAGAGCAAGAAGCTCAACCAGAGCCAGGTCGATGAGAAAGATGAAGGTGCCAAAGAACAGCAGCGCTACAAAGACGATGATAGACATGTTGACTACTTCGTTGCCGGTAGGCCAAGTGGTTCTCTTTATCTCAAGCCTAACCTGCTTAAGGTAGTTAAAAAAGCGGCGGAAGATATTAGGCTTCTTTTGAGCCTTCACAGGATCCTTGGCTCGCGCCTGGGACTTAACAACAGTCTTGCCTTTATCCTTGCCCTTTTCTTTATCTTGATCCTTGTCGGAGACCTTGGCCTCCTTCTTAGAAGTAGATGCAGCTTTTTCCTTTGCCGCTTTTTCTTTTGCAGACTTTTCTTTTTCAGCCTCTACCGATGCCTCAAACTCAGCCTTATCCTTGGCGAGCTTGTCGGTTGAAGGAGCTGCTGCGGGCTTAGGTTTATTGGCTTTTCTCTTTTTTTTCTTAGCCATTATCTTCCTGTCAATCAGGTTTGCGTGGTTAGGGTAAAAAACTGGCAGGCCAGGAGGGACTCGAACCCCCAACAAACGGTTTTGGAGACCGCCGCTCTACCAATTGGAGCTACTGGCCTGTGCCTATTACCTGGTTTCCTTGTGCACGGTGTGGGTTTTACACCATTTGCAGTACTTTTTGTACTCGATGCGCTCAGGGTTACTTTGTTTGTTCTTCTTGGTTGTATAGTTTCGGCGCTTGCATTGCTCACAAGCAAGCGTCACTAATGTTCGCATGGAACCTCCTATGCCATGTTCATCTTGTGCCACGCCTTATACTCGGCGCGGATGCGCACATGGCTGACCTACTCTTATTACAGGGGATAATCAGTCCTGGGGCGCATATTGCCGAGCAGCCGCATGGCAGCCGCTCGGCAAGCAGATACAAATACTACGCGAGAATCTTGGTTACTCGCCCGGAGCCAACGGTGCGGCCACCCTCACGGATAGCAAAGCGCAGGCCCTCTTCCATAGCGATGGGGTTGATGAGCTCGCCGGTGATAAGAACGTTATCGCCAGGCATGATCATCTCGGTGCCAGTAGGCAGGTGGGCAACGCCGGTCACATCGGTGGTGCGGAAGTAGAACTGCGGACGATAACCATCAAAGAACGGCGTATGGCGGCCGCCCTCTTCCTTGGTAAGGATGTAGACCTGACCCTCAAACTTGGTGTGCGGGGTTACGCTACCCGGCTTGCAGAGCACCTGGCCACGGACGATTTCCTCGCGCTTGATGCCGCGGAGCAAAATGCCCACGTTGTCGCCGGCCTCGCCGGTGTCAAGAATCTTGCGGAACATCTCAACGCCGGTGCAAACCGTTTTCTGTGTTTCTCTAATGCCGATGATCTCAACATTTTCATTGACGTTGATGATGCCGCGCTCAATACGCCCGGTGGCTACGGTGCCGCGACCGGTGATGGTAAAGACATCCTCAACAGCCATCAAGAAGGGCTTCTCGTTGTCACGAGCGGGGGTGGGAATAAAGTCATCAACAGCGGCGATAAGCTCCCAAATTGCCTTTTGAGCCTCTTCGTCGCCCTCAAGAGCCTTGAGTGCAGAGCCGCGGATGATGGGGGTGTCATCGCCAGGGAAGCCGTAGTTTGAGAGAAGCTCACGTACTTCCATCTCTACGAGCTCAAGCAGTTCCTCGTCATCAACCATGTCGCACTTGTTGAGGAAGACGACGATATAGTCAACGCCTACCTGGTTTGCAAGCAGGATGTGCTCGCGAGTCTGGGCCATAGGGCCGTCGCTTGCGGCGATAACCAAAATGGCGCCATCCATCTGGGCAGCACCGGTGATCATGTTCTTTACGTAGTCAGCATGGCCCGGGCAGTCAACATGTGCATAGTGACGCTGCTCAGACTCATACTCAATATGGGCGATAGAGATGGTGATACCACGCTCTTTTTCCTCCGGAGCCTTGTCAATCTGATCAAAGCTGGTGAAGTCGGCCAGACCCTTGCTAGACAGAGTCTTTGAGATGGCGGCAGTCAGGGTTGTCTTGCCGTGGTCGACATGGCCAATGGTGCCGATGTTTACGTGTGGTTTTGTTCTTTCAAACTTTGCTTTTGCCATTCTTTATCCTCCTTAATCAGGCGCATAACGCGCTATTGTTGATGCCCTATGCATCAATTGAGCGCGCCTGCGCGCGCAATGTTTCTTGGTAGCGGTGACTGGATTTGAACCAGTGACGCCACGGGTATGAACCGTGTGCTCTGACCAACTGAGCTACACCGCCCTTTTAACTTGTCTATTCCCCATCTGGCCGCGTTGGCTGCGCTGCGCTCCTCGGCCACGTATTTATATACGCTAGGCCTGCGGTGCTCGCTTGCCGCCTTGCCAGATGACGAATATCCTGCGTTAAAAACTTGACTGGAGCCCACAACCGGACTTGAACCGGTGACCTCTTCCTTACCAAGGAAGTGCTCTACCTTCTGAGCTATGTGGGCGTTCGCTTGTCTATTCCCCCTCTGGCTGCGTTGGCTGCGCTGCGCTCCTCGGCCACGTATTTATATACGCTAGGCCTGCGGTGCTCGCTTGCCGCCTTGCCAGATGACGA